>DNBE01000122.1 GCA_003543795.1 Sutterella sp. | reverse complement strand
AGATAAGGGCCGCGTCATTATCGACGCGACCTGTCCGCTTGTGATGAAAGTGCACAGAGAAGTTGTTTTGATGCACGAAAAAGGGCTTCTTGTCATCATGGTGGGCCACAAAGGCCACGCCGAAGTCGAAGGGACAATGGGGCAAATCGAAGGCGGCATCGTGTGCGTGAGTTCCGTTGAAGAGGTGAGAAAACTTTCTTTTCCCGCGGGCGTTAAAACGGGGTTTGTCACCCAAACGACCCTCTCGATTGACGAAACGCAAGAAATCGTTACCGAATTACGGCTCAGGTTTCCGGGGATTGAGTCGATGGGGGAAGCTGACATCTGCTACGCGACGCATTCGCGTCAGGCAGCCGTCAGAGACTTGGCGGGTAAAGCCGATTTGTTTTTAGTGATCGGTTCCAAAACGAGTTCGAACTCCAATCGCCTTCGCGACTTGGCGGCGCAAACTTGCGAAGAAGCATATTTAATCGATTCGTGCGCCGATATCGATTTGGCGTGGTTAGAAGGGAAGGCAACCGTGGCCGTGACGGCCGGGGCTTCCGCGCCCGAGCATCTTGTGCAAGAGACGGTCGACTTCTTAAAGCGCCACGGTGCGGATAGCGTTTTGACAATGCCCGGCGTCCCCGATACGATTCATTTCCCGCTTCCGACGATGATTTGACGATGGCTAAAGATAAGCACCAAAGCGCGACTCCCGCGACCGACCTTTTGCGCGCTAAAAAAATTCCTTTTGAAGAATTTTCCTACGACTATATCGAGCACGGCGGAACGGCCGAAGTCGCGCGCGTTTTTCATCTTGATGAGCATGCGGTCGTTAAAACGCTCATTATGGAAGACGAAAAAGCGTCTCCTTTGGTTATTTTGATGCACGGAGATCGCGAGGTTTCAACCAAAAACCTTGCGCGCCAAGCCGCTCGCAAACACATCGCGCCTTGTAAACCCGAACAAGCCCAAAGAAATAGCGGCTATATGGTGGGCGGAACGACCCCCTTTGCGACACGCAAAAAAATGCCCGTTTTCGTGGAACGGACGATTTTAGAGATTCCGGAAATTTATATTAACGGGGGTAGGCGCGGCTATATCATCAAAATCGCGTCTTCGATTTTGGTCGATGTTTTGGGCGCCCGGCCCGTCGACGTCGCGATTGAGCCTTAAGCGAGAATATCGCGAGAAGCGTCTTTGAGACTCCAGCGAGGTCTCACCGCGAAAGCGAGATTTTTGCGGTGCGCCGCAAGTTCTTCTGCGCTTAAATGCTTCAGTCGCATCATCCCCGCGATCGCAATCATCGCGCCGTTATCGGTACAAAGGACGGCCGGCGGAAAGTGAACGGAGGCGCCTCGCTTTTTCGCTTCGGCGACTAACCGTTCTCGCAATTGCTGATTGGCGCTCACGCCGCCCGCAGCCACAAGCGTTTTCATCTTTGTCATTTTGAGCGCCTTCATACATTTGGCGGCTAGGACGTCGACGACCGCGTCGACAAAGCCTCGCGCGATATCGCGTCGGAAAGTCTCGTCGCGTTTTTCTTGAGGGCAATTGCGTACGGCAGTTAAGACGGCTGTCTTTAACCCCGAAAAACTCATATCAAGGTTTGGCAAATGAATCATGGGGCGCGGAAATTGAAAGACGCCAGGCGTCCCTTCTGCGGCAAGGCGCGAGACGGCAGGACCTCCGGGATAACTTTCACCCAAAAGTTGCGCGACTTTATCGAAAGCTTCGCCCGCGGCGTCATCAAGCGTATCGCCAAGCAATTCATAAGCATCGAACCTGTCGACTCGCATAATCTGCGTATGGCCGCCAGAAACCAGTAGCGCGACAAAGGGGAATTGAGGCGGCGTATCGGATAGGAGGTTCGCTAAAAGGTGACCTTCCATGTGGTGCACACCGATCACCGGAACATTTAACGCCATACCGAGCGCGTGCGCGGTCGCGACCCCCGTCAAAAGGGCGCCCGCGAGTCCCGGACCTTCGGTAACGGCAATCGCGGTGAGGTCGGTGACCTTTTTACCGGCTTTCGTAAGGACGTCTTCGACTAAAGGCAAAAGACGCAAAATATGATCTCGGCTCGCGAGTTCGGGCACAACACCGCCGTAGTCCTTATGCATCGCGATTTGCGTATGTAAGGCTTGCGCGATAAGTCCCTCGTCGCCCACGAGAGCGATGCCGGTTTCATCGCACGAAGATTCGATTCCGAGGACGAGCATGGCCTTTGACTTTCTTGTCTTTTTGGTTTAATTCGAGCATTTTAACCTTAAAGCTCCGGGCTTTTTCTTTCGTGGTTATAGGATTGCCTTAAAGCCTCTTGATTTGAGGACAGCCATTCGGTTGACAATTTTTAAAACGCAGACTTATAATTCGCTCTCTTTGCGGATACCGTAAATATTTCAGATTTATAACAATAAATAGGTAAGGTGCCTGATGCCCACTATTCGTGTTAAAGATAACGAACCGTTTGAAACGGCTTTGCGCCGCTTCAAACGCACCATTGAAAAAAGCGGTCTTCTGACCGAACTTCGCGCTCGTGAGTTCTACGAAAAGCCCACGGCCGAACGTAAGCGTAAAAAATCCGCTGCGATTAAGCGCCACTACAAGCGCCTTCGTAGCC
>DNBE01000028.1 GCA_003543795.1 Sutterella sp. | reverse complement strand
CCGGTATTCTCGTGACGCAATCCGTCCATAAACAATTGGCGGGCTTCTCTATGGTCTCTCAAGTCCATAAAAAGGACGCTCATATCAAGGGGCAGGCGCGCTACGTTCCTCATAAACGGATGAATAGCTCGTTTTTATTCCAAAGCTCGACCTCTCCTTTTTATCCGATGTTCGCGGCTTTGGACGTTAACGCCAAAATGCATGAGGGGGACGCCGCTGAAATCTTCTGGCACGCCTGCGTCATCGAAGGCATCAACGCGAGAAAAGCGATTTTGAAGCGCTGCTCGAAAATTCGTCCCTTTATCAATCCGACGATTGACGGAAAGCCTTGGGAGAGTTTCGATAGCGAGACGATTGCTAGCGACATTCGCTTTTTTGCTTTTGACCCGAAAGACGCCTGGCACGGGTTTAAGGGGTACGGGCACAATCAATACTTCGTCGACCCTTGTAAGCTCCTTTTAACAACGCCCGGCGTCAATCCCGAAACGGGCGCTTACGAAGACGAAGGGATTCCGGCAAATGTTCTCGCGGCCTTTTTGCGCACCCGAAATATCATTCCGGAAAAATGCGACTTAAATTCGCTTTTAATTCTGATTACACCCGCTGAAAGCGAAACGAAATTAGCTCGTCTCGTTGACGCGCTCGTCGAATTCGAAGATCTGATCGACCGCGACGCGCCGCTTGAAGAAGTGCTTCCCGAAGTCCTTGCGGCTTATCCCGAACGCTATCGCGGCTATAGCGTCAAAGCGCTTTGCGCGGATATCTTCGCACTCTATAAAAAGCACGACATGAAACGACTTCTGCAAGAGATGTTCCGTGAAGAAAGTTTGCCTCGCGTCGCGATGCTAGCGCACGAAGCGCAATTGAAGTTCTTCCGCGGCGAAACGGAATATGTGGCGCTTAAAGACGCGCAAGGCCGGATTGCGGCCGAGGGCGCTCTTCCTTATCCGCCCGGCGTCTTTTGTTGTGTCGCGGGCGAAGTTTGGTCGGGCGCGGCCTTGAAGTACTTCTTGGCAATCGAGGACGCGGTTAACGCCACGCCCGGTTTTCGTCCTGAAGTCCAAGGCGTCTATTTTGAAAAAGAAGCGAACGGCTCTTTACGGCTTTACGCGAACGTGATTAAAGCTTAAGGACGAACGCTTTTTTATCCATTTCTTTTTCAATAAGCCCCGATTCGATTAAATAAAGAATCGGGGCGGTTTTTTTTGTGCGACAATATACGCAGAAAATGTTCTCAATCGGATAAGGAGAACCTCCATGACTGACGCTCCCGTCCTTCAAAGATGTGCTGAATTTATCGCGAACCTCACCTATGAGGCGATTCCCGAAGATGTAAGACGCGAAGCGCAAAACGCGCTCGGCGACTTCGTTGCCGTGACGATGCCCGGCGCCGTGATGCCCGTCTCCGAAGACATCTTGCGATACGTCAAGACCCGTCCCTCAGAGGACCCTTGCGTTCTTTTCGGGGAAGACGCGACCGCGGATGCCGTGAGCGCCTGTCTCTTTAACGGAACGGCTTCTCATTCGCTTGATTTTGACGATACGGCGCCGTCCTCAATGGGGCATCCGACGGTCTCGATCGCGCCCGCGGTGTTCGCGGCCGCGGCCGAACGTCAAAAAGACGGCCAGGCTCTCATCACGGCTTATGTCGCGGGGTTAGAAGTCATGCATCAAATCTCAAGACTTTGTATGCCTGAAGTGAGCCAAGCGGGTTGGCACACGACGTTAGCGTTCGGAGCATTCGGGGCAGCCGCCGCGGCCTCAAGCCTTTACGAGGCGTCAGTTGACGAGTGCGCTTGGGCGCTTGGCATCAGCGCGACGACGGCCGGCGGCGTGCGCGCCAATTTCGGGACCAAGACCAAAGCCCTTCACGCGGGGCTATCGGCCGCAAACGGTATCCAAAACGCGAAGCTTGCGGCCTGCGGCATTACGGCAAATCCGGCCGCCTTTGAAGCCTCCGACGGTTTTATGCAGTGCTTTAGCCGTTTAGATGCTTTTAAAGAAGATGAAATCAGACTCGGCACATTTTGGGATTTGCGCGAAAAGGGTCTTAACTTTAAGAGTTATCCTTGCTGCTCGGGTTCTCACCCGGCGATCGAAGCGTTGACGATTTATCGCGAAGAACACGGCTTAAAAGCCGAAGATATCGAAAGTATCCATTGCGGCGTGAGTCTTTTAAGTCCGAGAGAACTGACTTGCCACAGACCGCAAAACGCGGTCGAAGGGAAATTCTCGATGGAGTATGCCTTATCTTCCCTTTTAATCTACGGGCACGTCGGGCTCGATTCCTTTACGGATGAAAAAGTTCGTAATCCTGCCATTCAAGACTTTATGGGCAAAATTTCAATGGCAATCGACGATGAATTAGCGGCCCTCGGTTTTATCGGTTACGCACCCGTCAAAATGACGATCAAGATGCGTGACGGCTCCGAAGTGAAACTTCGCCGAATGCGCGCCAAAGGTCGCCCCGAGTTGCCGCTAACCCTTGAAGAACATCAAGCGAAGTTTTTCGATTGCATGCGCTACGCGGGGTGCGAAGCGCACGCGCAAAGCTGGTGGGACATTCTTTCGAATTTGAAAGACGCGAGCGCGAGTGACGTTGCGCGCATCGGACGCGCCAAAGCGAGAAAGTGCTACTAAGCAATATCCCCTTCTTTATTAGGGTTAACACTTAATTTTTAGCGAAATTTTCTCACGCGAAAACTTTTCATAATCTTTTTTCAAGAAAAAAAGAGGTAAACGCATGAGAAAAACCAACGCTTTCGGCTACACGTTCGGAGAAGAAATCGCTAACGCGGTGACGCATGCCGTCGGGGTTGCTTTATCGGTCGCGGGTCTCGCGGTTCTCGTGGGACTCGCAAGCGCCAATAGCCCCGGGGCTTGGGTTTTTGTCGCGCTCGCGATTTACGGGGCCTCGATGTTTTTACTTTTTACGGCGTCGACCCTTTACCACACCGTCACCGACACGCGCATGAAGCGCGTCTTGCAAATTGTCGATCACTCCATGATTTACGTCATGATCGCGGGTACCTATACGCCTTTTTGCCTCATGGCGATGGATACGGGTGACGGCATCGCTATTTTGATCGCAGAATGGGCGATGGCGATTTTAGGCATTGTTTTACAAGGCTTTTATTCGGGTAAAGATTGGTACAAATGCGTGATTTATCTCGTCATGGGGTGGCTTATCATCGTTGACGTCGGGGACGTCATCGATCACTCGACCGCGTGGACGTTAACGTTCCTCATCGCGGGAGGCGTTACTTATTCGCTCGGGGTTATTTTCTACATCTGGGATCGGCTTCCTTATAACCACGCGATTTGGCACTTATTCGTTTTGGGCGCCTGTGTGATGCAGTACTTCGCGGTTTTGCAATACGTCATTTAATTGACGAAATTTGTCTATCTTCGGCAACGCTTTGCGCTATAGTTCAAAACTTAAGACACTATCCGGAGATAGGCTATGGCAAACCCGTTATTTGACGCTTGCGACGCGTTTTGGCGCGAAAGCGCGCTCGAAGCTCTGAAAAATTTCATCGCCGTTCCTTCCGTTTCGACGGGCTTTGACCCCGATTGGGAGGCAAAAGGCTTCTTACAAAAGGCCTGCGAAGTCTCGGTCGCGTGGGCAAAGAACGTATTTCCTGAAGCGATATTTGAAATTCATACCGAAAAAGGCAGAACGCCTGTCGTGACTTTTGAAATTCCGGCCTCAGAAGGGGCGTCGGACGCCGCGGTCGGCTTTTACGGGCATCTCGATAAATTGCCTGGCTTTGAAGGGTGGAGCGACGGAATCGACGCCTTTACCCCGAGAATCCACGACGGAAAACCCTTCGGGCGCGGAGGCGCGGACGACGGCTATTCTTTTTATCTCACGATTTGCGCGATTAAAGCAATCGAAGACGCGCGTCTTGCGCATCCTCGTATCGTCGGTATTTTTGAAACCCGCGAAGAATGCGGTTGCGCGGATATGCCTTATTGGATGGCAAAACTTCACGACCAATTCGGGAAAGTCGCGTCGCAATTCGTACTCGATAGCGATTGCTGCAAGTATGACGGCGTCTATCTTACGACTTCGCTTCGCGGATTGA
>DNBE01000113.1:1588-6282 GCA_003543795.1 Sutterella sp. | reverse complement strand
TTTCTGAAAAGGGCTTCTCCCGAAGAAATTCCGAAATTTAAGGCCTAAATAGAAAATTATACGTTGGCGGGCTTTCGCTAAAAAAAGGCGCCTTATGAGTAGGCGCCTTAAGTCTTATACAAAAATCGCTAATGCTTTTTTGCTAACGGGTGCCCGAAAACCAACACCAAAATCGCAACGAAAATGCAGACAATTCCCGCGACGGTCGTCGCTCGACAGGCTTCGCCCAAAAGCGCGATGCCTAAAATCGAGGCCGTCATCGGCTCGGCAAGGCCAAGCGTCGCGCCCACGGCGGGAGCGGTCGTCCGCATCCCGTAAAATAGGAGCGAGAAAGGTAGCGCCGCAGACAGCACCCCCAAACAAACGACCGTTAACATCCCTTGGCCCGTGATAACCCAGGCAAAAGGATAAAAGAAGAAAAACGGCACGAGACACAAACCCGCGACGAGATGAACGGCCATGACGACACTCATCGGGTTAAAGTCGCGCGTCATATCCGCGCACCAATAAAGTTCCAACGCGTAGCAAACACCCGCCGTGACGGGCAAAAGAAGCGCCGCGAAAGAGATTTCGACACCGGGAACGTAATTTAAAAGAACGACACCCGTAATCGCCAAAACCGTCGCGAGATACCATTGCCGATTAGGCGCTTTTTTCGTGAGAATCCACGTCAGAAGCCCCGTCGCAATCGGTGTCGTTCCGATCGAGACGACGGTCCCGACCGCAACACCCGAATATAAAAGCCCTTCAAAAAACGTAATTTGATAAAGCCACATCGCGAAAGTGACGATCGCGAAACTTTTGAGGGGTAAACCCTTTAATTTCGGTAAGCCGCTTGTGAGTAGTACCAATAAAAAAAGCGCGGCTCCGCTCATCAGCATTCGCGTCCCGCCGATGACAAAGGGCGTCGCGCCTTCAGGCGCTAACGCCTGAAGCGTTCCGCTGATACCGAAACAAATCCCGCCCGCCAGAACAAAAAGCGGGCCTCTTAACGACTGCATTTTTACCCCCAAAAAAGCCCTTCCTCCGCTTTTTACGAAGGAAGGGCCTTACTTTAAAGCGCTTTACACTTTTCTATATTGAGCGAACTTCTTAAACATCGCTTCCATCTTGTCGGGATCAACCAGACTCGGCAAATCGAAGAGTTCTTCGATCACTTCGTCAGGCAGAATCTGCAAGCGTTTGGCAGCTTCTTTGCAAGTGATGTTTTCGTCCATCGCTAAGTGCGCGACCTTGGTACCGACTTCGTAGCCGAAAAGCGTACTTACCATCGTCGCTAGGGACGTGGATTTCTCGACCATCGAGAAGCAACGTTCGCGGTTGGCGGTTGTACCGGCGATGCACTTATCGGCAAAGACCTTCATCGAGCGCCCGAGGAGGTCGCACGACTCGATCATCGACTTAATCGGTAACGAAGAACTCGTCCCGAGTTCAAGCCACCCGCTCATCAAACCGGCGACAAGCGCCTGGTGATTGGCAACGACTTGGTCGCTCGTCAAGAAAATCATTTCCGGAATGACCGGATTGACCTTGCCCGGCATAATCGAGGAACCCGGGGCAACCGGCGGTAAGACGATTTCGCCGAAACCCGTTCTCGGGCCCGAGCACATCAAGCGAAGGTCGCGAGCGATCTTCCAGACGGCAACGGCAAGGGCTTCGACCTGACCGTGCGCGATGATCAAACCGTCGCAACTCGTCATCCCGTCGAGCAAGTTTTCATCTTGTTCAATCGGACGACCGCAAACGTCGCTTAAGTGCTTGACAATCACTTGACGGAAGCCCGGTAAGCAGCTCATACAAGTTCCGACCGCCGTACCGCCGAGGCAGGACTTGTTCCAACGTTCGCGTTCGACTTTCAAGCGTTCGACGACACGCGCGACGGAATCGTGATAGACGGAAAATTCCATCCCGAGAGTCAAGGGCACGGCGTCTTGTAAGCACGTACGACCCATCTTGATAACGTCTTTAAATTCCTCGGCTTTTTGAGCGAGGACTTCCGCGAGGTGTTCGCCGTGGGCGATTAATTGCCCCAAGCACTCGTAGACGACGATTTCTTTAGCCGTCGGGCTGACGTCGTTGGTGGATTGGCACATATTGACGTGCGTATTCGGATGCACGGTACCCGAATCCTTGCGACCGTCGAGGAGTTCGTTTGCGCGGTGGGCGATGACTTCGTTAACCGTCATGTTAACGGGCGTACCCGCGCCGCGATAGATGTTGACCGGGAACTGACCCTTGAACTTGCCTTCGACGAGCTCCCAAGCCGCTTTTTCGATCGCTTCGGCCTTGACGGCGTCAAGCGCCCCGATTTCGCGGTTCGCGCGAGCGCAGGCAATCTTAATTAAGGCGACGGCCTTCGGATAGACGTAGTAGTCATCGATCGTACGCGGACCGATATCGAAGGCACGGCGATTACGTTCGGTGACGATGCCGTAGTAGACATCATCGGGCAACTCCATTTGCCCGAGACCATCATGTTCTAATCTCATTGCGATACCTCCGAACCTATTTGATTTTGCGAAGATTGCCGTACTTGGCAAACATTTCCACGGTGGCTTTGCGGTCGGCGAGCTTTAAGACGTCGAAGAGTTCTTCGGCGGCTTCGGGCTCGATCAGCCCTTCGCGAAGCGCGGCTTCCTTGCAAGAAATCCCTTCGTGGTAAGCCATCTTGGCAATCTTGGTTCCGATGGGATAGCCGTAAAGCGAACTGACCATCGTCGCAAGCGACGTCGACATTTCGGCGTTGTCGCGAGCGCGTTCGCGGTTAATCTGGATACCCTTGATGCAAAGGTCGGTCACGAGCTTAAAGCCCTTGGCGATCATCTCAAGGACTTCCATTTCACCCATGAAGGACGCGCAAGAACTCGGCGCGAGGTCTAAATCACCGTCATTAATCGTCCAGGTCGCGGCCGTATCGGCTTGGATGGCAGCCTGCATGATTTGTAAGAGCAATTCGGGCATGTACGGGTTGATCTTCCCGGGCATAATCGAGGAGCCCGGGGCGATGGCGGGCAAAATAAATTCGTTAAAGCCCGTTCTCGGTCCCGAACTGAAGATATATAAGTCGTTACCGATCTTGCCGCCGGCGCAGGCAACGCCTTTGAGAATGCCCGTCAAAATCATCGGGCCGTCGATATTGGCAGAACCGTCAAAAAGCGCCGTATCGGGAACGGGTTCGCCTTCGCAGGTCGCTTTGCGCACTTCAAAGCCTACGACTTTGCTTAAATTCTCGTAGATATGTTCGCTATAGCCCGGCATCGTGCTCATGCCCGTACCGAGAACCGTCGCGCCGAGAATCACGCTTTGTTCTTCGCTGCGATACGCTTCGAGACGTTTACGGTTACGTCTTAAGCAACTCCACCACGCGGCGAAAACCTGTCCGAAAGTCATCGGGACGGCGTCTTGTAAGCACGTGCGTCCGATACGAACGTCATTTTTGAATTCGATGGCTTTGGCGTAGAGCGCGTCTTCCATATAGCGGATGGATTCGAGCGCTTCGCCGATCATGCGATAAATCACGATGCATTCGGCAGTCGGATAAACGTCGTTACTCGATTGACCCATATTGACGTGCGTATTCGGATGCACGGCATCGTATCCTTTGTGGCCCGTCAGGATTTCGTTAGCGCGATTGGCGAGCACTTCGTTGACATTCATATTGACGCCCGTTCCGTGGCTTCTCCAGACGTTGACGGGGAACTGGTCGGAAAACTTCCCGGCGATGACCTCGTCGGCCGCCTGTTCGATGGCCTTTGCCTTATCGGGGTCGAGCGCGCCGATTTGGGCGTTGGTGATGGCGCAAGCCTTCTTGACTTCAGCCATCGCGCGAATCACGCGGGGCAGTTCGTTAAACGTGTGGTCGGTGACCTCGTAGTTATGAGCGCAGCGTACGGTCTGAATACCGTAGTATGCCTCGTCGGGGACCGGCAACTCGCCTAACGAGTCTTTTTCCATTCTCATGGTCATACTCCTTGTATATTGGTAAGGATCTCCCTGCACGAAAGGCGAACCTTTCGGCAACTTCCGATATGTTTTCACAATCGGGCGTTTTTCTCAACCAATCTCGAACTTAATTTATAACTATTATTGTTTTTAAGAATCTTGGCACTCGAACTTTCTTTTGTATCTAGGATTATCCCTATTCTCCGAACCCGTAACTTCTTTTAACTTTGCCGTCCTCGGTCTACAATTGCAGACGAATTTGATTTTCCTCGATCAGGAGTAAACATGCGTACCGAATATTGCGGTCTCGTAAATGAAAAATATATCGGCCAGACCGTCACGCTTTACGGCTGGGCCCATCGTCGCCGTGACCACGGCGGCGTCATCTTTATCGACTTGCGTGATAGAGAAGGTCTCGTGCAAGTTGTCTGTGACCCGGACACTCCCGAAGTGTTCGCGACGGCAGACGCCGTCCGTAACGAGTATTGCCTCGAAGTCGAAGGCCTCGTTCGCGCTCGCCCCGAAGGCACTCGTAATGAAGATTTGGTTTCGGGCGGCATCGAAGTGCTCGCCAAGAATCTGCGTATCTTAAGTAAGTCCGAGACGCCGCCCTTTAGTCTTGACGACGATTCGCTTTCCGAAACCGTTCGTCTGACTTATCGCGTGCTCGATTTGCGTCGCGAGCAGATGCAAAAGAATCTGCGCTTACGCTACAAAGTCACGATGCTCGTGCGTAACTACCTCGATCGCCT
>DNBE01000113.1:0-1407 GCA_003543795.1 Sutterella sp. | reverse complement strand
CCGCAACTTTTTAAGCAGATGCTCATGTGCGCGGGCTTCGACCGCTACTACCAGATTGTTAAATGCTTCCGTGACGAAGATTTGCGCGCCGACAGACAGCCGGAATTTACGCAAATCGATATCGAAACGTCGTTTTTAACCGAAAAAGAAATCCGTGACATTATGGAAGACATGGCTCGCCATGTCTTCCATGAAGCGATCGGGGCCGACTTGCCCGATCCGTTCCCGGTCATGACCTGGACCGAAGCTATGAATCGTTTCGGTTCGGATAAGCCCGATATGCGTATCAAGGATATCGAGCTTCGCGACGTGACCGAAGTCGTTCGTAATTCCGCGTTCAAGGTCTTTAAGTCCGCGTGCGAATTGCACGGCGGGCGCGTCATCGCGATGAACGTTCCCCACGGCGGGGAATTAGCCCGTTCGGAAATCGACTCCTACACCGAATTCGTCAAGATTTACGGCGCGAAGGGTTTAGCCTATATCAAGGTTAACGAAATGGCTAAAGGCCGCGAAGGCTTGCAAAGCCCCATCGTTAAGAACCTTTCCGATGAGGAACTCACGCAGATTCTCGCCGCGACGGGCGCTAAAGACGGCGACGTCGTCTTTTTCGGTGCCGACGAATCGAAGATCGTCTTTGATTCTTTGGGCGCGTTGCGCTTAAAGATCGGGCATAGCGATTTCGCGCTCTCTCACGGTCTCTACGAAGAAGGCTGGAAAGCCCTTTGGGTGGTCGACTTCCCGATGTTTGAGTACGACAAAGAAGAAGACCGCTGGGTTGCTTGCCACCATCCGTTTACGATGCCCAAAGAAGAGTGCATCGATATGCTCGAAACCGATCCCGAACACTGCTTCGCGCAAGCCTACGACATGGTGCTCAACGGCTGGGAAATCGGCGGCGGTTCGGTTCGTATCCATCGTGCCGATGTTCAAAGTAAGGTCTTTGAAGCGCTCAAGATTCATGACGAGGAAGCGCGCCAAAAATTCGGGTTCTTACTTGACGCGCTCAAGTTCGGCGCGCCTCCCCACGGCGGTATCGCCTTCGGCTTAGACCGTTGGATCGCGATGATGACGAAAGCGCCTTCGATTCGCGACGTAATCGCTTTCCCGAAGACCCAAAGAGCGCAGTGCTTACTGACGCAAGCGCCCTCTCCCGTCGACGAAAAGCAGTTGCGCGAATTGCATATCAAATTGCGTAATCCGCAAAATGTCTAATTGACACAAAACGAAAGGCCGTCTCCCAAAAGACGGCCTTTTTCTTTCCCTGGGTTTTTTAGCGGTCGCCCCCGAGCCCGATTCGGATGGGTTCCATCGGATCTGCGATACAAGAGGCGTCGGTCACGACGCCTTGGGCGTTATATTGAACCCAAAAAGCCATTCCTTGTCCGAAAAAGTTGAGGTAGCGATAAA
>DNBE01000070.1 GCA_003543795.1 Sutterella sp. | reverse complement strand
AGTCATGGCCGTTTTAAACGAAAACGACCCCGGTGCCTCTTTAAAGCGCGTGGAATTCGTCGGCCCTCAAGTCGGGGAAGAATTAGCCGTGGACGGCGCGACCGCTTTAATCCTCGTGGTGATCGGCATCATGATTTATTTGGCGCTTCGCTTTGAATGGAAGTTTTCCGTCGCGGCTATTTGCGCCAATATGCATGACTGCGTACTTGTTGTCGGTGTTTTCGCGCTCTTTCAATGGGAATTTTCGTTACCGGTTCTCGCGGCGGTTTTGGCCGTCCTCGGTTACTCGGTTAACGAAAGCGTGATTATTTTCGATCGCGTAAGAGAACACTTTAAAAAGATGCGTCGCACGCCGACCGTTGAAGTCATCAACTCGGCCATTACGGCGACGATTTCAAGAACGGTGATCACGCACTCATCGACTTTGGCGATGACGCTTTGTATGTTCTTTTTCGGCGGTCCGGCACTGCATTACTTCGCGCTCGCGCTCACAATCGGTATCTGCTTCGGGATTTATTCCTCAATCTTCGTCGCAGCCGCCATCGCGATGTATCTCGGCGTGAAACGCGAAGATCTCGTTCATGCCGTCAAAAAAGACGAAGTCGAAGAACTCGTACCGTAATCATTTTTTCAATCTGAGAATCGCCTGCGTAAGCGGGCGATTTTCTTTTGAACGAAAGGCCGAAGACTATAATTCTTAGGTTGTTTTAATCCGGTAATCGTATTTATTCGTTTAGGGGTGTTGTGATGAGTCAGAAGGTTCAAAGTCGGGGACGCATGCAAAAGGGAGTCGCGCCCGAGATTGTGAAATTTATTAACGGGCCGGTCGCAAAAGACGATTTCGCAAGGCTCTTTGACATCTATCTTGATATTAATCGCGCGCATGTGTTGATGCTCGCGCAAACGGGGATTATCGAAGCCGCCGACGCAAAGAAAATTCTTTTAGCCACGCGCGAAATCGCGGGCCATCGCGAAGTACCCGATTTCGCGACGCACCCTGAGCTAGAAGACTTGTATACGACCATCGAGCATCAACTCATCGATTTAGTGGGTCTTGAAGTGGGCGGGAAACAGCATACCGCTCGGTCTCGTAACGACTTGGGGTCGTGCGCCGCGCGAATGGCAGCGCGTGAGGAATTTTTAAGAATCGGGGAGATTTTCTTGCGTTTACGTAAAACGCTCCTTGATTTAGCGAAATCGAGTACGGATGCCGTCATGAGCGGCTACACCCATATGCAGCCTTCCGAACCCATTACGTTTGCGCACTATTTATCTGCCGTCTCAAACGGCTTGGCGCGAGACTTCGCACGCTATCAGGCCGTCTGGAAGGGGTTGAACCTCAACCCGCTTGGCGCGGGTTCGATGGGTTCGACCTCTTTTCCGATCGATCGCTATCTGACGACGAAATGGCTAGGCTTTGACGGCCTTTTAGAAAATTCGCTTGACGCGACGGCCTCTCGCGACTATGTGCTCGAAATCGTGGCGGCGATGGGGATGGCGGCAGACACATTAAGCCGCTTGGCTTATGACTTATATATTTGGTCGACACCCGACTACGGCTATATCGAAGTCGACGATAGCTGCGCCGTGTGCTCGTCGATCATGCCCCAAAAGAAAAACGCCTTTACGCTCGAACATATCATGGGTCGCGCGGGCAATATGCACGGGCACGTGATGGCTGCCTACTCTTGCATGAAAAATATCATCTATAGCCACTCCAAACAAACGAGTGTCGAGATGCCTAAAGGCTTATATGACGCCTTTACCGATATGGAGACGATGCTTGAATTAGCGGACGTTACCCTTCGCACGATGAAGCTTAAAAAAGACGTGATGATTTCTAAAGCCAGACGCAACTTTAGTACAGTTACCGAACTCGCGAATTTCATGGTGCGAATCGACGGCGTTTCTTTTAGACAAGCCCACGAAGTGGTCGCGGCCGTCGTCGCGAGAAAGCTTGAAGCTAATGAAACGTCTGAAGACATCCGTAGAGAAGATCTCGAAGCCGTCTCGCGTGCGCTTTTTGAAGCCTCAACCCAGATGACGGACGAAGACATCCGTACGGCGCTCGATCCCGCGCGAATCGTCGCGGCTAAGAAAATTCCGGGCGGCACCGAACTTAATGAAGTCTGTCGTCAATTAAAGCTTCTAGAAGAAACGCTAGCAAACGACACGAAGGCTTTTTCGGGTATGCGAGCCCAAATCCGTAAAGCGCAAGAAGGTCTTTATCGAGACGTCGAAGCGTTTTTGTCTTAAAAACGTAGCGCTTATTAAAAACGTAATCGGCCGACAGTGAAGTCGGCCGATTTTCTATTTATCGGGTTTTTAAATCGTTCGTTTATAAAGCGTGTAAAGGACGTTTCGGATGACGGTATCCGCGATTTTGGTCGCGGCCGCTTCGATTTCGTCAGGATTGGTGATTGCCGTTAAATCCGGACGTTTGTCCTGACGCTTCAATTCTTCGATTACGAGATCTTTCCAAAAAGCGGGCGCTTCGGATTCGACCCAAAAGCCGCGACCGCGTCCGAAGTGCGAAACGGCTAAATATAAAAGCACCGATTCAAGAAAGAAATTATCGAGCGCTTCGCGACTCCAGGAGATGACGTTACCGTTTAAGCCCTTCATTTTATTAATACCGAACGCGGCGCCGTAGCCGCCGATGGCGCCCACGACCGTACCGAGTAGGGCGCCGAGCCCCAAGCTTAAGCCGCCCGTCATCAAATCTGCCGCGATGCCGGACGCGGCACCCGTGCCGATCGCGCCCAAGATAGCCGCGCTTTTCGGGTTGGCTGCCGTATGAATCGTCCAATCGCGTTTAACGCGACGCAAAATTTCGCGCTTCGCGCTTTTACCTTCGATATCGTAAATGTTGATAAGTTTTTCCGTGAGTTCGGAAAGGGCCTGAGCCGCTCGGGAAGCAAGCGCGTTTTTAGCGTCGGCAACGGGGCCGTCCTCGGTTTTCACAATCCCGACGTGACGCCCGAGGTCTTTGACTTGTTCGGTAAAGCTGAGCTCACTTACAGCCTCGTGCTCTAAGCGTAAGCGCGCTAAATACGAACCGATGGCACCCACGGCGCTACGGTAGGTCGCGCGCCGTTGGCGGCTCCACGCTTCTTGTAAGCCCTCGAACGTTTCTTTCGTATCGGCGTCAAGCGTTTGCGCGATGGCGTCAAAAAGCGCGTACTCCTGCACCCAGCAGCGCGCGAAAGCGTCCATGGGAAGGACTTTTTTCACGAGCGGGTAGTCGGCTAAAAACGTTCGCCAAAGTTCGACGTCCGCCTCTTCTTTGTCCGGTTCGCGAGGTTTACCCATCTGGTTTAATAAAACGATGACGGGTTTTCCGATCCAGGCGAGAATTTGCATTTCGCTTGCGACATAGTCGGATAGTTTCGGCGATTCGCTCGCGTTCACAAGGTAAAGCACAACCGTCGTATCGACTTTGACGTGTCGCAAGATTTTTTGGTTGAGCCAAAGGACTTTATTTGCGACTCGATCCCAGACTTCTCCTACGAACCACCCGATGGGGTTTGACCGCCCTTCGAGGCGTTTGGCTAGGCGCACGGAGTCGCCGAACCCCGGTGTATCCCAAAGAACGAGTTCCGAGCACCCGTCGGTTGCGCGAATCAGCACATAGTCTTCGTTTTCGAGCGTAACGTGCGGGCGATCTTCAATCGTACCCACGTCTCGCCCGAGTAGCGTCCGGGCAAGCGTCGTCTTCCCGATATTGGTGTGAGAAATCAGGCTCAGATGGATGCGTAAGATATCGTTTTTCGCCATATTTATTGTGGTCCTTGAGCAAGGGTTTCTCGAAGCGCGGTAAGGAGCGTCTCTTCAAAGGGCGCGCCCGTGTGGAAAAAGACCCGAACGCCCGACTCGAGCGCGAAGCGCTCGTAGAGTTCTTTACGCGATTCGATGCGTTCGGGAAGATGCGCAAAGCGCGAAACGAGTTCGCGTAAGTCCGCAAATAAAATCAAATGTTCGGGCGCGATTTGCGTTTTGATTTCGGATAGCGCCGCGCCCAAAACTTCGGTTTCGGGGGTAAGCGCTCCGCTCGTTAAAACCCAGACTTCGTGCGGACCTTCGGTTTTCTCTAACCCCGATAGCACGATAAGTCCG
>DNBE01000038.1 GCA_003543795.1 Sutterella sp. | reverse complement strand
AAAAATACGGCTTGCTACAAATTCGCGCTCGGCAAATCCCTTTTGCAATTTGCCAAAAACAATCAAACGATTGTTCGATTAGAAGACTTAGCTCCTTCTTATTGCGAAAGTATCTGTGAACACCTTAGGTACGCTCCCAGACAAGCGACGAACAGGACTTCTTTATTTCTTGAAACTTGCGCAAAATTTAATCGCGAAGAAATTTCAAAAGAGCAACTATTTTCCGCGGCCTTAGCCAGAAACGGCGGATTTCGTTATGTCCTTGACGCGTTTCAAATGGTCGGTTCGGACCCCATTGCCGTTCCTTTTTACGAAAAGATTTCCACTCGCGGAAAAACAACGCTCACACTGACGGACGAACTCTTCGAAATCTCGCAAAGTCATCTGTATTCCGACTTACTCCAAGAAATCGAAGCTCGTTGGCGCTTGGTTGAAACCGCTTGGGAATTAGGCATTTCACCCGCGTTGCTATCCGTCCACTATGACGAACAGACGGGGGACTTTTATGTCAAAAAAGACGCGTCTTTACGCAGAAAATCCATCACGTCCGCAAGAGACGCGCTACGCGGCTACCAAAAAGGAAAAAGTTTTTATTGCTTTGACCGCTTAGTCACGGAAAGCGGTCAAAAAGATCTGTGCGATTTCGATCATTTCTTCCCCCACAGTCTTCAACAATATGTCCAAAACGGCGAAATCAACCTCGACGGCGTTTGGAATTTAGTCCTTGCTTGCAAGAGATGCAATCGAGGGCACGATGGTAAATTTGACAGAATTCCGGCCGAGGAATATTTAGGTCGTCTGTTTGCCCGAAACGAGTTTCTGATTAGTAGCGACCATCCGCTAAAAGAAACGATTATGGCGCAAACCGGCAGAACATCGGAACAACGTAGCCACTTTTTGCACAGGGTCTATAACTTTGCTCGAAGCTATATGCCAACAACCTGGTCGATTGCACCCGTCTCGTCAGCTGTCTTTTAAAAAATGAAAAAACTAAACCCCACCATCGAGTACTACAACCGCAAAGCCGCGGCCTTTTCTGCCGACACGCAGACAGTGGAATTTTCCGCTATCCAAAACGGATTCGTTTCCCGACTTCCGGTCGGCGGACGCGTTTTGGATTTAGGGTGCGGCGCGGGCCGCGATAGCAAACGATTCGCGGAACTCGGTTTTCAAGTTACGGCCGTTGACGCTTCGGAAGCGATGTGCGAGATGACCGCGAAATTTGCCGGTGTTCACGTTCTTTGCACGACTTTCGAAGGCTTCGAGAGCGACTCTGCTTTTGACGGAATTTGGGCTTGCGCTTCGCTTTTGCACGTCGAGAAAAAAGCTTTACCTAGCATCTTACGCAAATATGTCGGCATGCTAAACGCGGGCGGTATCTTCTATCTTTCGTTTAAGTACGGCTCTTTCGAAGGAATCAGAAACGAGCGCTATTTCACTGATATGACATCCGAAGCGCTTCAGCAAATACTGCTTCAAATCCCGGGTATCGAAATCATCGATGAGTCCGTCACCGGCGATGTTCGCCCGAATCGCGCCCAAGAAAAATGGCTTAACGTCCTCGTCCGAAAAATTTAAACGATAAGCGACTTTCCGAATTTTGAAAACTGTTATACTTTTTCAAAATTCGGAGAATCCTTATGTCCAAAAAATCGGGAGGCGCGCGTGTAGGCGCCGGCCGCAAACCCTTATCTGCTACCTCTGACTCCGTTCGTACGGGAGTACTTCTGACAGCCGAACAAAAAGCCAAGATGCTGCGCTTGGGCGGCTCGCGCTGGGTGCGAGCGCAAATCGATGCCGTCAAAGAGTTACCAAGCGATTTTTCTCCCGTCTTGCCCTTATCGCGTCTATCGATTCCGATAGCGGGTTCCTCGGTTCAGGCGGGGTTTCCTTCTCCCGCGGAAAGTTACGCGCAAGACGCCATCGACTTTAACGACATTCTCGTTAAATGCCCTCCCGCGACCTTTGCCGTCCGGGCGAAAGGCTCTTCTATGGTCGAAGCGGGTATCGCCGAAGGCGACTTACTCGTGGTCGACCGATCGATTGAAGCACGCCCCGGGAGCATCGTCATCATGCGCGTAAACGACGAATTTACGGTCAAGCGCCTTTTAAAAAACGGGGACGGAATTTACTTGCATCCCGAAAACACATCAGGCGAATTTACCGACATTTACCCGACCGAAGGCGACGAATGGGAAATCTTCGGCGTGGTGACTTTCGTTTTAAAAGCGCTATAGAAAAATCGTGTTTGCTTTAATTGACGCCAATAGCTTTTACGCTTCTTGCGAACGGGTTTTTAGGCCTGATCTCGTCCATCGCCCCGTCGTGGTTTTAAGTAATAACGACGGGTGCATCGTGACGCTATCGTCCGAAGCCAAAGCTTTGGGTTTAAAGCGAGGCATGCCCGCTTTTAAAGTCAAAGATATTCTGACAAAAAATCATGTCGCGGTTTTTTCGAGTAACTACGAGCTTTACGCGGATATGTCAGAGCGCGTCATGCAAACCATTCAAAGCGTGGTTCCCGATATCGAGACTTATTCCATTGACGAGTGTTTCGCGACGATGCCCGCTTCGGGCACCAATACGCTGACGGCACGCGAAATTAAATCCCGCGTCTATCGTTGGACGGGTATTCCGGTAAGTGTCGGCATCGCTCGCACGAAAACACTAGCCAAATACGCAAACCACTTAGCTAAAAAAATTCCCGCGCTCAAAGGCGTTTTCGATTGGGAGACGTTAACGGACGCCCGAAAGCGTAAAGCGCTCTCACTTTTTCCCGTGACCGAAATTTGGGGGATCGGCTCGCGTTTTACCGCAAGGCTTGAAGCCTTAGGCATTCGCACGGCGTTAGACTTTCATGACTATCCTGCCAAACAATTAAAGGCGCTTTTTCCGAAGCCCTTACTTCAAACGCACGCCGAAATCCGAGGCGTTCCCGTTTTAGGGCTTGAGAGAACAGCCCCGCCCCGAAAAGAAATTTTGCGTTCGCGTTCCTTTAGTCAAGATGTCACAAGTTTTGACGCTTTGAACGCCGCGCTTTCTTTTCACGCGCAAGAAGCCGCCGCAACCCTTCGAGAAGAAAAACTTCTTTGCGCAAGCGTAACCGTCTTTTTTCATGGGAATCCGTTTAAAGACTACATCCCGTGTCGAGTCACGAAATCGATGAGTCTCCCCTATCCCGCTAACGACTTGCCACTTATCATGCAAAGTGTGGCTTGGCTTTTAAGGGAAAGTTTCGTGCCGGGCGCCTCATATAAAAAAGCAGGGGTTCTTCTTTCTGACTTGGTACCTGAAGACGCGCA
>DNBE01000058.1 GCA_003543795.1 Sutterella sp. | reverse complement strand
GCCCGACTCCGATTGTGGGCGCCGTTTTAATTTATGTCGTGGGTTTAAGTTTTTTAGGCATGATGCCTGCCGTCGGCCTTCTTTTGGCAAGCTTAGGGATGCCTTACGGCACGATGCTCATTTTGGAAGCGGGCGCGACTTTTGCGGAGCGTCGCGAGATGCGCTGGGGCATTATCAAAACCTATTTTGCCGACCGTCAAACGCGTAACAATTTCGTATTTATCGGTCTTTTTTACTATTTGGTTATCTTTTCGACCGATTTCGCTTACACGGTTTTAGCTCAGGATAGTATTGCCGCCTGGGCTGTGAACGAAAATAATCGCCTCCTTTGGGAAAGTGTTTTAGAACATATGCCTTGGGGCGCGCTTTGCGTGTCGCTTGCGATTTTCTTTGCCGGACAGATGGCGCTCTTTTTCGCGCCGATGTTAATCGCGCTTAAAAAACTGACTTTCGGGAAAGCCCTTTTCTTTTCGTTTTTCGCGTGCGCGAAGCACCTGCACTTATTTTTAATTCTCGGCGTGATTTGGTTACTTACCTGCGCGGCTTTCGGCTTTTTCTCCGCTTGGTTAACGCAAGCGCTTAACATCGGGACGAACGCGGGTTATGTCGTCATCCCCGTCGGTATTCTGATTCTTTGCGTCCTTTACGGCACGATGTATCCGATTTGGCGCTCGTTTTTCGGCGCGATGCGCGAAGAAAACGAACGGGCTACTTTTACTTAAAAAAAGTAGCCCCGAACCCTTCAAAACAAAAGTCTTCAATCTTTCTTTTTAATCACGAGCCCTTGGCGGCAAACGTTTAAAACTTGCGCTTCAAATTGCGGGAACGCGGCTCGCGCTTTCTTAACGAACGCTTCGGCTACCTGCGCGTTTCTTGTCGCGCCGATTAAGGTCGACCCCGACCCGCTAATTAAAAGTGTCGCGAGACCCGCCTCTTTTGCAATCGCTTTGATGCCTTCAAAGTCCCCGATTAACGAACGACGGTAGGGTTCATGCAAAACGTCTTGCGCGGCTAGGGTTAATAGCGCCTCATCTCCGGTTTCTAGCGCGCGAACGACGCCCAAAGCGTGGCTAACCGAATGCACGGCGACTTGCCGCGTGACGCTCGCAGGAAGCACCTCTCGAGCTTGAGCGGTTTTCACTTCGTAATTCGGAATGACAATCGGAAAGCGCCAAGCGGCTTGCACTTCATAAGGCACACAAAAAGGTGCTCCCTCGTGCATAAAACTTGCGGTCAGCCCCCCGAAAATCGCGGCGGCCGCGTTATCGGGATGACCTTCCATGGCGGTTGCGGCGCTAAAAATCGCGCCCTTATCTTCGGGTAAGCCCGCAAAGGCGCGTCCTGCGGCGATACCCGCGACGATGCAAGTGCTCGAAGACCCGAGACCGCGCGCAATCGGCACGTCGGAGGCAATCGTAATGCGAACGCCGGGAATCGCTTGGCGAGCCGCCTCAAAAACGCTAGCGAACGCCCGATAAACGAGGTTCGAATCGTTACGATAAGCCTCGGGGCAACCGAGAATTTCTAGAGACGCTGCCGATTCGAAAGTTAAAGTCGCGTATTTGGTTAACGCCATCCCTAAGCAATCGAAACCGGGACCTAGGTTAGCGGTAGAAGCCGGAACGGTAACGGTGACTTTCATCGTCAAAAATCCTTCTGACTCGCGTCATTGACAAACGTTTGCATCGCTTTAACGTCGATAACGGCCGGATGCAAAACGGGCATTTCGCGTAACGCCGATAGCGCTCGGGGCGCGGCAAGCGAACTTAACGTTGCCAATCGATCCATGAAGTCAAACCCGGTTAAGCCTGACGCTTCGACTTTCGGGTCGATCGCGAGCAGCACGTCTTTTGAAAACTTGAAAGGACTCGCGGTCGAGACAATCACCATGGGATTTTCCCCTTTGGTTTTTTGCGCGACGGCGTAAGCAACGGCCGTATGCGGGTCGATTAAACGATGGCGGCGCGTCCAAGCTTCGGCAATCGCGCGTTTTGTCGCGTCATCGTCCGCAAAGCCGTAAGCGAAGTCCGCCCGAATGACTTCAAGGAGTGAATCGGGGACTCGGTAGAAGCCCGACTGCGACAAAGAAGCCATCAATTGACCCACGAGAGCCGCGTCGCCGTTACTTGCGTGAAAAAGCAAACGTTCGAGGTTACTCGAAACGAGAATGTCCATACTCGGGGAAATGCTTTTAATGAAATCGCGCCTTTTATCGTAGAGACCCGTCTCGAAAAAGTCCGTCAACACTTTGTTGGCGTTACTCGCGACGATAAGGCGTCCGACGGGTAACCCCATTCGTTTAGCGTAGTAGCCCGCGAGAACGTCTCCGAAATTGCCCGTCGGAACGCAAAAATCGACGCGCGTCCCGCGCGAGATTTTCCCGCCTTCTAAAAGTTGCCGATACGCTTCGTAGTAGTAAGAGACTTGGGCGATTAAGCGGGCGATATTGATGGAATTAGCGCTTGACAGTTGAATACCGTTATCCGCGTGGCTCCCTTTTTCGCGCTCGAAAATCCGTTTGACTTCGGTTTGAATATCGTCGAAATTGCCTCGCACGGCCGCAACGGTCACGTTGCGCCCTGCCTGCGTCACCATCTGTAGGCGCTGAATGTCGCTGACCTTCCCTTCGGGATAAAAGACGGTAATCCCGATACCGGGAACGTCTTGAAAGCCGTTAAGCGCGGCTTTGCCGGTATCGCCGCTCGTCGCGGTCACAATCATGAGGCGAGTACCCGATTTTTGAGCCGCGCGTTTTAAAAGTTGCGGTAAAAGGCAAAGCGCTAAATCTTTAAAGGCAGAGGTCGGTCCGTGGTAAAGCTCAAGTAAATAATCGGGACCGATTTCGGTCACAGGTGTAATTTGCGGCGTATCAAACGTCTGCGTGTAAGCCGCTTTGATACTGTCTTGGATCTCGGTTTCGGTAAAGTCATCAAAGTAGCGTGATAAGACCGCAAAAGCGGTCTTCATATAGTTACCACCCGTAATCTCTTGCACATCGAGCGCTTTGGTCGCGAAATCGTCATTGACATAAAGCCCGCCGTCCGTTGCTAAGCCCGTTAACGTCGCCTCGACGGAATCGACCGCCGGCGCTCGGCCTCGCGTACTTTGATAGCGCATATTCAAAAACCTCGTTTTTTTGAAATCGTCAAGTGCAGAAATTTTAACCGAGCAAAAAGGCGAATGACCCTTTAAAAAGACCGAATTCTCAAAGACTAAGGGCATTAGTTTAGTTAGAGCTGAAATCAGACCTCAAAGACAATACCTGTAATGCTACATTTGAACACATTCTTTCATTTTTTATAAAGAGGTCAAGTCGTGAACATCGCCTTACTCGGTTACGGAACGGTCGGCAAAGCCGTCGATAGCATCTTATCGGAACGCGATACGGGCATTCGCGTGACAAAAATCTTTCGTAGGCCGGGCAAAGCGACAGCCCCTCGTATGACGGACAATTTCGAGTCGATTTTGGCCGATGATAGCATCGACGTCGTCGTCGAAGTCCTCGCTGGCAAAGATCCGGCTTTCGATTTGATTACCCGAGCGCTTCAAGCGGGTAAACACGTCGTGACGTCCAATAAAGCGGCGCTCGCAAACGATATGCCCGGACTCCTCACCCTTGCGAAACAAAAAGGCGTTTCCCTACAGTTTGAAGCCGCCTGCGGCGGCGGTATGCCGATTGTCGAAGCTGTTAAAAAAGCGGTTCTTTTGGACGAAGTCACGCAGTTTAAGGGCATCTTAAACGGGACTTGTAACTACATTCTCGACCGTATGGATCGTTTCGGCGACGCTTTTACCGTGGCGCTTTCCAAAGCGCAAGCTTTAGGATACGCGGAAGCAGATCCGACCGCGGATATTTCGGGCGCGGACGTAAAAAATAAAGCCATCATCGCGCTCTCCATCGCGTTTAAAACCCCTTGCGTGACCGATTTCCCGACTTCGGGTATCGAAAAAATCACCGACGCGCAGCTCGCGAACTTTATGGCTCGCGGCAAGCGTTTGCGCTTGATGCTGATTGCCAAGCGCACGGCGACGGCTTACGCTTTAGGCGTCGTACCTGTTGTTGTCAATGCCGATAGTTTCGAAGCAAGCGTCAAAGAAAACTTTAATTTCGCCGCGATGACTTGCGACTTAGTGGGCGACTTGATTTTCTACGGCCAAGGCGCGGGCGGAAAACCCACGGCGGACGCCGTCATTCAAGATATTATCGCCGTCAAATCGCAACGAGCCTACCTACCCGAAATCAACGGGCATTTGGCCTATGACGAATCGATTTTGACGGGAACGGGCTATATCGGAGACGACGTCATCGAAAACGCGCCGTTAGCGACGCTCGTGCGTACGGCTCGCGAGCGCGGCGCGTTTTTGGCTTTCGAACCGAATT
>DNBE01000047.1 GCA_003543795.1 Sutterella sp. | reverse complement strand
CGCTGCCAATATTCCGGTCAACATGAATATCTGCCGTCGCTTAAAGCTTGACGAAGGCACCTACGCGGTTTCCATTCCGCTCGGGGCCACGATTAACATGGCGGGCGCCGCGATTACGATTACCGTTTTAACGCTCGCGGCTTGTAACACGTTAGGGATTCATGTCGATTTCCTGACGGCGCTTTTGCTCTCAATTATCGCGTCTCTTGGCGCCTGCGGCGCGGCGGGTGTCCCAGGCGGCTCTTTGATGCTGATTCCGTTAGCCTGCGGGCTTTTCGGGATCGATAACACGACGGCTATGGAAGTCGTCGCGGTGGGCTTCATTATCGGCGTTTTGCAAGATTCGGCCGAAACGGCTTTGAATTCATCGTCTGACGTTCTCTTTACGGCGGCTGCGTGCTTACGCGCGAAGCGCCTTGAAAAGAAAACCGAAGCTTAAAAACGCTTTTTAAAGCAAAACCCGACTTCTGAGAAAAAAGGAAGTCGGGTTTCTTTTGCGCACAAAAAAGAGCCCGGCAAAAACCGGACTCTTAAAATCTTGGTAGGCACGATTGGACTCGAACCAACGACCCCCACCATGTCAAGGTGATGCTCTAACCAACTGAGCTACGTGCCTAAAGAGAAGGCGAATGCTAAAGGAAAATTTCTGAGAAATCAAATCTCCTTTTGAAGCCTTTGGGTCTTCGAAATCATCTTCTGGATTTGCCAAACTGCATCTGTCAGGCTTTTTTACACGAGGAACCAAGGTCGAAATCGGTCATAAAAAAGCCATCCCTTAAGGATGGCTCTTAGGTTTCTGTTGCGTATTGTGGTCTCGCATAGCCAAGATTGCACAAGTTATCAACAGAATCTCCAACGGAATCTCCAACGGAATCAGAAGGCTATGCCTATGCTCCATTGCCGAGGTCTCGAATTTTACGTAAAAAGTTTCTAGCTGTCTTTTGTCTATCCCAAAGCGGTCAGCCTTTGCTAAGATGGCAACCGTATGTCCAAAGCCCAATTGCATGATTTTTTCGAGACGGCTCCGGGGATGCTTTTGCATCGCTGGGAGGCCGCGCTTATGGATAAAATCATGCCCGAAATCACGGGTAAAACGGCGCTTCAAATCGCTTGTCCTTACGCGAAGTCGCTTCGAAGCGCCGGCCACGAAATCAAAATCGCCCTATCAAGCGACACCGACGAACTCGCGCTCACTCACTACGCGACAAACGTTGTCGCAGATCCCGAACACCTGCCTTTCGCGCAAGAGTCTTTCGACTTGGTCGTGATGATTCACGCCCTTGAATTCGCTAAAGACGCCCAAGCGCTTTTAAAAGAAGCTTATCGGGTGCTCGCTCCTTCTGGGCATTTAATCGTTATTTCGCTAAACCCCTGGGGTCCGTGGTGCATGAAGCATAAGCACTTCGTTGGGGAGGATTGTTCGCCGATGAGCGTCAATCACCTAAAAGACGCGATGGTCGGGGATTACTTTTTCGATAACGGCGCTTTCGGCGTTTATTGCCCGTCTTTATCAGATAACCCGAATCGGTTGGCAACCTGGATGTGGATAGAAAAAGCGGGAGATCGCTGGTGGCCGCAGTTTTCGAACGCCTATATGATCTCGGGCGTCAAACGTGTCGTGACACCTAAACCCGTGGGTAGCGTGAAAGAACTTTTTAGAGTTTCGGGGAAATTTACGCCCGAAGCCGCGTCATAAATCTTATGCCTGAAAAAATTCTGACCATCTATACGGACGGCGCTTGTAAATTTAATCCCGGTCCCGGCGGTTGGGGCGCTTATCTCGTCTACGGCGAAAAAACGCTCGAAATCTCGGGCGGTGAGCCGATGACGACCAATAACCGTATGGAATTAAAAGCCGTTATCGAGGCTTTGAAAGCGATTAAACGCCCCGTGCCGATTCGGATGGTACTCGATAGCCAATATGTGAAAAACGGGCTTGAGGAGTGGCTCGCGAATTGGAAGCAAAACGGGTGGCGGACGGCAGCTAAAAAGCCCGTTAAAAATGTGGATTTGTGGCAAGAGCTCGATAGCTTGATGCCGCGTTTTGAAATCGAATTCGTTTGGGTCAAAGGCCACGCGGGCAATCCCGGGAACGAAAAAGCGGACGAACTCGCTAACCGCGGCGTTCCGACAGTCAAAAGGTAAAGGAATTTTTGAAAATGGCAACTAGCACTCGGCGACAAGTCGCGCTCGATACCGAAACGACCGGTATGGACGCGGTCAAAGGCGATAGGTTAATTGAAATCGGTTGCGTGGAAATTTTGAATCGTCGCTTAACGCAAAACGTATTTCATACGCGCATTAACCCCGAACGAGAGGTCGATGCCGAGGCGGCGAAAGTGCACGGCATGACTTGGGAAGTGCTTAAAAAAGAACCCAAGTTCGAAGCGGTTGTCGATGACTTTCTCGATTTCATCAAAGGCGCCGAGCTTTTAATTCATAACGCTGAGTTCGACGTGGGCTTTATCGATCACGAGTTGGGGTTACTCAATAAAGGAAAATTGACCGACTATTGCGCGGGGGTTGTCGATACGCTCAAACTTGCCCAAGATTTGCGCCCCGGGCAAAGAAATAATCTCGATACGCTATGCGCGGCTTATAAAATTGATGCCTCAAAGCGCGTGCGTCACGGCGCCGAAATCGACGCGGAACTCTTAGCTGAAGTCTATCTCGCGATGACGCAAGGCCAAGAAAGTCTCGATATTCAGGCGGTCGATGATACGGGTTTACCGCCCGTACCCGATGTGTCGAGCTTACGCGTGGTCGCGGCAAGCGAAGCCGAACTCAAAGCGCACGAAGAAACGCTCAAACGAATCGACGCCAAAGATAGTAAAGGGAAACTCGTCTGGCGCTAAGGTAAATAGCGGGGAAATCCGACCTAGGGATATCCTTTTAGTCTCTAAGTGACGGTTTTTCTTCTACAATAATTGAATTCCTTACCCCGCAAGGTTTCGCCCATGGTTGAAAAGGCCTCGCATCGTCATCTATCCGTTCGCGCCCTCTGTCTCGCGGCGTCGGTTTGTCTTATCGCGCTACCGGCTTGTCGCGAAAAGCCGCGCGTTGCCCCTCAAGCGCTTAACGTTTCGACGGTTGTTGCTACGAGTGTCGATACGCCTCGCTATATCGATACATTCGGCGAAACCTCGGGCTTGCGCCAAGTCGATGTTTACGCGCAGGTTTCGGGCATCTTAAAGACCTTTTCTTTTGCCGAAGGCGCAACCGTACGCGCGGGCGACATTTTGTTTGAAATTGAAAAAGAACCTTACGAAGCGGCGCTAAACGAAGCGCGCGCGACGGTCGCTCAGGCCAAAGCCACACTTAAAAAAGCCACGAACGATTTCGAGCGCGCGAAAAAACTAGTGCGTGTCGAGGCGATCAGCCGTAGCGACTATGACGCCTCGGTCGCCGCTCTCATGCAAGCGCGAGCGACGCTTGCAGCCGCCCAAGCCAAGGAAAAAACCGCGCAAAATCAACTCAACCACGCGGTCATTCGCGCGCCCGTCGACGGCACGACGGGTAAATCCGAAGTCAATCCCGGCGGACTCGTGACGGCGTATTCGACGCTACTTACCACCGTGACGCAACCCGGGGCGCTGCGAGTCGATTTTTCGGTGAGCGACACCGATTTCGCGAAAGCGACCTTTAGGAAAGATTCGAGCGTGACGGTTTTCTTCGATAACGGTAAAAAATCCGTATCGGGTCATCTCGACTACATTTCAAGTAAGGTCGACTCCGCGACCGCGACCGTGAAGCTGCGCGCTTCGCTTGACCCCGCCAAAGGCTTATGGCCCGGACAATACGTTGCCGTCAGAGTCGAAGCCGAACTCTTGAAAAATGTTTTCCGCGTCCCGCAAAAAGCCGTCAAACAAAAGCCTGACGGCACCTATGCCATTTATGTTGCCAAAGACGGTAAAGCGCGCGAAAAAATCGTAACCCTTTCGCATTGGGAAGGTGCCGATTGGATCGTGACATCGGGCCTCGCCGCGGGCGAAGCCGTCATCGTCGACCAAATGCTCGCGATTTCCGACGGCGCGGTCGTTAACGTTCAAGACGCTAAGTAAGTCACTATGCTGAGCCAGTTTTGTATCCGTAGGCCGATTTTTGCAACCGTGATGTCGCTATTTATCGTCATCGCGGGTTTGGTTGCCTATTGGGTGCTACCTGTCTCGCAATACCCCGATATATCGCCGCCTCGCGTCAATATCTATACGAACTATTCGGGCGCGGACGCGCAAACGATGTCGCGTACGGTCGCGGCTCCCATCGAAGATCAACTTTCGGGCGTCGAAGGGCTTTTGTATTACACGACCTCTGTCCGCTCTAACGGTGACGTGAGCATCTCTTGCACCTTCGAAGTCGGTATCGACCCCAACGACGCGATGCTTGAAATCAATAATCGCGTGAGAACGGCCGAAAGGCGTCTGCCCGACCAAGTGCGTAAAACGGGTGTGAGCGTGAGAAAACGCTCCGAAGAAGTGCTTCTCATGATCGCGTTAACCTCGCCCGATAAAAGTTATGACGTCGTTCGAATGGCCGATTACGCGACGGTTAATATCGTCGACGACTTAAAACGCATTCCGGGCGTGGGCGACGTAAGTGTCTTCGGTAACGTTCAAGGCGCGATGCGCATTTGGGTGAATCCCGACAAAATGGCGCAATTAAAGGTGAGCGTCCAAGATATCGAAAAAGCAATCGAGAGCCAAAACGAACAATACGCGGCAGGGCGTATCGGGGCCGCGCCCAATAACCCCGAGCAACAACTTTTTTATACCGTGAGAAGCCGCGGTCAACTTTTAACACCTGAAGAATTTAGTCGCATCATGATTCGTTCGGCGGGCGCCAAAGGGTTCGTGCGTATCGGAGACGTCGCGCGCGTTGAAATCGGAAAGCGCTCCTACGACTCTTATAACCAGCTCGATGACGACCAATGTATTACGGTGGGCGTCTACCTGCAGACGGGCGCAAACGCCATGGCGACCGCCGATCTCGTCAAAGCGCGCTTTGCCGAACTTGCCGCGAACTTCCCGACAGGCATTACGTCGACCATCACGGACGATACGACGGTATTTGTGGGCGCGTCTTTACGTGAGGTCGCGAAAACCTTTATGGAAGCGGCGCTACTTGTGCTAGCGGTTGTATTTCTCTTTTTACAAAATTGGCGCGCGACGATTATTCCGCTTGTGGCCGTCCCGATTTCTCTGATCGGGACCATGGTCGGGCTTTGGGTGTGCGGATTTTCGCTTAACACGATGACGCTTTTTGCGATGACGCTTGCGATCGGTATCGTGGTCGATGACGCGATCGTCGTTTTGGAAAACGTCGAACGCATTATGCGAACCGACGGGATCGAGCCTCGCCAAGCGGCTCAAAAAGCGATGAAAGAAGTCGCCTCAGCCTTGGTTGCCATCGTGCTCGTTCTTTCCGCGGTCTTTATTCCGGTCGCGTTTTTGGGCGGGATGGCAGGCGAACTCTATCGTCAGTTTGCGGTGACAATCGCCGTATCCGTGACGCTCTCAGGCTTTGTGGCGCTAACGCTTACCCCCGCGATGTGCGCCGTGGTTCTTAAAAAAGAACCGACCGTCAAATACGCCTTTTTTAAGCGCTTTGACATTCTTTTACATCGCTTTATCGAAAAAGTCGTCGGGGCAGTCGGTTGGACTTTCGCGCACCCGAAAGCGTCTTTGGCCGTTTTCCTTGCCTCCGTTATCGCGGTCTGGGGGCTCGTGCGCGTGACGCCTACAAGTTTCGTGCCGATGGAAGACCAAGGGATCGTTCGCGTCTCGATCTCGCTACCCGAAGGGGCGTCTCTATCACGAACGGAAGCGGTCGCGGAAGATTTAATGCGCAAGGTGCGCGCAATCGATGCCGTTCAAAATAACCTGACGCTTACGGGCTTTGATACGGTCGGTAACGACATCCGCCAAAACGCGGCAACTTTCATCATTCGACTTAAACATTGGGATGATCGCGATTTAAGCGCCGATGACGTCGTTGACGCCGTGCGTGTTGCCGCTGGCGACTTAACGCAAGCGCAAGCCGTCGCTTCGACCCCCGCGCCCATTCGAGGGTTAGGGTCTGCGGCAGGGTTCGCGGGTTACATCCAAAGTCGCGCAAGCGATGACCCGAGTGTCCTTCAGGCCGCAAACGACCGATTTATCGCGGCGCTCAGAGCTTCTCCGATTCTTACGGGTATTCGGTCGACCGCAAACAGTACCTCTCCCATGATTTCGGTTTCGGTAAACGAAGCTAAAGCGCTCACCTACGGCGTGTCCGTTTCGGATATCTACGAGACGATGGCCGCGATGACGGGCGGCACTTATGTAAACGACTTCACGCGAAACGGCAAAATCAATCGCGTCATTATCCAAGCCGAAGAGCGCTTCAGGATGCAGCCTTCGGATTTGGGACGCGCTTGGGTGAAGGCTTCAAACGGCAAAATGATGCCGGTGAGCGCCTTTATTTCCTGGGAACGTATCTCAGGGTCCGAGTCACTAGCTAAGATGAACGGCTACCTAGGCGCTCGGTTTATGGGGCGCGCGGTAGCGGGTGTGAGTTCCGGCGAAGCGATTGCCGAAGTCGAACGAATCGCGGCGCAAGTGTTGCCCGCGGACTTCGGCATCGGGTGGACCGATCAGGCTTTCCAAGAAAAGCGTTTAGGGTCGTCGGCTAGTCTTGCTTTTATCTTCGGGATGCTCGTTGTCTTTTTGATTTTGGCCGCGCAGTACGAGAGGTGGTCGCTACCGATCGCAGTCGCTTTAAGCGTTCCTTTCTCGGTCGCGGGCGCGTTTTTTGTGACGTGGATCACGGGGCACGCCAACGACATCTATTTCCAAATCGGGTTACTCGTTTTAATCGGGCTTACGGCTAAAAACGCGATTTTGATTGTGGAATTCGCGGTCCAACGCTTTGAAGAAGGGATGAGCGCCAAAGAAGCGGCGATTACGGCCGTCGGCTTACGACTTCGACCGATTTTGATGACGAGTATGGCCTTTATTTTGGGGGTCGTGCCGCTTGCGTTAGCAACCGGCCCCGGTGCCGCCGCGAGACAATCGATGGGTATCGGTGTTTTGGGCGGAATGCTCGTTTCGACTTTCGTCGCGACGGTTTTCGTGCCGATCTTTTTTACTTGGTTTGTGAGAAAGAATCGATACGCGCGTGACGAATAAAATTCAAAAGTCTTAAAACGAAAGACCTCGAAAGTTTTAGGTTTCGAGGTCTCGTTTTTTTAAGCCTTCGGGACGATGTCTCCGACGCCTTCTAATATCAAGCGCGGCCGATAGGGGTAGCGCGCGACGTCTTCTCGAGTCATGACGCCCGAGAGGACAAGCACGGTATCGAGCCCCGACTCGACCCCCGCGACGATATCGGTATCCATTCTGTCGCCGATAATCGCGGCTTCTGCTGAGTGAACGCCTAAAAGGCGTAACCCCGAACGCATGATGAGCGGATTGGGTTTACCGACATAGTAGGGCTTTTGACCCGTCGCGAGTTCGATGGGCGCCATCCAAGCCCGACAGGCGGGCATGATGCCTTCGTCGGTGGGGCCCGTTAAGTCGCTATTCGTGCCGATGAGTTTCGCGCCTTCGTTAATTAAACGCACCGCTTTGATTGTGTTTTCGTACGAATAGGTATTGCCTTCGCCGACTACGACATAGTCGGGGTTGACGTCATTCATCGTGATTCCCGCGTCATGCAAAGCCGTGACAAGCCCCGTGCCGCCGATCGCGTAAGCGCTGCAGCCCGGGCTTTGTTCTTTTAAAAACGCGGCGGTCGCTAAAGCGCTCGTATAAAACCGACTTTTATCGACCTCAAGCCCCATACGCTTTAAGCGCTGTTGGAGTTCTTCGGGCGAGCGTTCGGAAGAATTCGTTAAAAACAAAAAGTTTTTGTCCGTTTTCATCATCCAGTCGACAAATTCGATGACACCCGGCAATAACCGATTACCGTAATAAATGACACCGTCCATGTCGCAGATGAAACCTTTTTTAGCGCGTAACTTTTCCATATGCTTTTTTTGTTCCTTAATCTTTCATTTAAATGGCCGAGCACAGTATAAGAAGACGCTCGCGCGAAACCATTCGCGCGAGCTTGGGTATATACCCTAATTGGACGTATTTTGTCTTAGGAAATCGAGAGTTCGATGACGTAAGGCGTATGGTCGGAGGGTTTTTCGAGTTTACGAGGCGCGCGATCGATTGTCGCGCCCGCCAAGAGCTTTGCCGCCGCATCGTTAACCAAGATGTGATTGATTCGCATGCCGTGATTTTTTTGAAAACCCAGCATTCGGTAGTCCCACCAGGTATAAGCCTTCGTTTCGGCTTCAAAAAGGCGAAACGAGTCTTTAAGTCCTAAAGCCAACAGGTCGCGAAACGCGGCGCGTTCCTCGGGACTCACCAAAATGTTGCCTTCCCATAAGGCAGGATTCCAACAATCGAGGTCTTCGGGCGCGATATTAAAGTCTCCGCAAAGAAATAGCGGGAGGGCCTCTTTGACAAGGGGCTTTAAATAGGCGCTAAGCGCGTTAATCCACGCGAGTTTATATGTGAACTTTTCGGAAGCGACTTCGGCGCCGTTCGGAAAATAGGCGCTTAAAACACGCATCGGGCCTGCGGCCGTTGAAAAACTCACACCTAAGAGGCGACTTTGCGGGTCATCGAACCCCGGGATATTTTGCGTAAACGGTTGCGCTTCTCGCGTCGTTTCTTTTCTCAACAAAACCGCAACGCCGTTATAGGTCTTTTGTCCGAAAACATGCGCCTCATACCCCGCTTCTTGAAAAGCCTCATAGGGAAAAAGCCTCGTTTCGACTTTGAGTTCTTGTAAGCACAAAACGTCGGTTTGGGTCGCGGTAAGCCAATTAAGAACGTGCCCCGCGCGCATTTTGATTGAATTGACATTCCAAGTCGCGATCCGCATAGCTTTAGTCCTTGATGCCGCTCATGCGTAAAAGGGCGTTCACGTCAGGCTCGCGGCCTCGGAAATCTTTAAAGAGTTCGAGGCTCGGACGGGAACTCCCTTGACTTAAAAACGTGTGTAACCACTTTTGACCCGTTTGGTAATCGAGAACGCCCTTTTCTTCGAAGAGGGAGAAAGCGTCCGCGCTCATGACTTCGGACCACTTGTAGCTATAGTAGCCCGCGGCGTACCCGCCCGCGAAAATATGCGAGAAGGCGTTCGCGAACCGATCGTAAGTCGGTTGCTTTAAAACCGCGACTTCGTCTCGCACGGCTTGAAGCGTTTCGCGCGCGTTAAAGTCACGCGTTTTCATGTGAAGTAGCATGTCAAAAAGCCCGAATTCGAGTTGGCGCAGCATTGCCATGCCCGACTCAAAATGGCGCGCGGCAATGAGCTTCGCGATGAGGTCGTCGGGAATCGGGTCGTGCGTGACTTCATGGCTCGTGAGCTTTTTCAAAACACGGGGCTCAAACGTGAAATTTTCCATAAATTGACTCGCGCATTCGACCGCGTCCCACTCCACGCCGTTAATCCCGGAAGCGTCGGGCTCGTCGATCACAGAGAGCATATGCTGCAACCCGTGGCCGAATTCGTGAAAAAGCGTCTGCACTTCGTCGTGCGTTAAAAGCGAGGCGCGACCGCCTGCAGGCTTTAAAAAGTTCGTCACGAGATAGGCAACGGGTGTTTGTAAGTCGCCGAAAAGCCGGTTTCTCACGCGCTCGTTATCCATCCAAGCGCCCGAGCGCTTTGTGGGTCTGGCGTACAAATCGACATAAAACTGCGCGATTTTTTCGCCCGATATATTTTGAATCTCGAAAAATTTCACATCCTCGTTCCAAACCGAGGCGCAAGAAGCGATGATTCGAATATCAAAGAAAAATTCCACGAGTTGGAAAAGGCCCGAGAAGACCGCGTCAAGCGTGAAATAACGCTTGACGTCTTCTTCGCTATAGGCGTATTTAGCCGCCCGCAGTTTTTCCGCGGCGAAAGCGATGTCGTAATTTTCGGGGTT
>DNBE01000003.1 GCA_003543795.1 Sutterella sp. | reverse complement strand
ATCAAACGGGTTCTGTACGTAACAGTTACGTTAAAAATAAGGGCAGTATCACAAATACCTACATTCGCGGCAGTTTAATTGTAAATGATTCCACGATTCCTGACGCGACGAGCGTGCTCGAAGGAAACTACGTTCATAACCAAGAAGGCGGCGTGCTTTATGCGTGGTTTATTCAAGGCGGCTCTACGACTGCGGGCGATTTGAGCGGAAACTATGTCCTTAACGACGGCACGATTGATTTTTGGCGCCTATACGGCGCTCAAGGTGAATACCAACTCGATTATGTCGCTAGCGGTAACTATGTTTCGAATACCGCCACTTTGACGGGTCCCTATGGGAGTGGATATATCATCGGTGCCTATATTCATAGCGGGTCTACCGAAGTTTCGGGGAACTACGTCAGTAACAGCGGCACGATTTCCTTATCGAGCGGCTCCGGCTTTATCCAAATTGCCGGCGCGACTTTGCAATACATCACCGCTACCGATGCGCCTCTTGTTAGCGGAAACTATGTAATCAATACGGGCGAAATGAATGCTTACGATAACGGCGTTTACGGTGCCTTTCACCACGAAGATTCAGCGCTCGAAGTCACGGGACAATTCGTCGGAAACTATGTCTCTAACGCCGACGAGGAGGCCGAGATGGCTGGCGCCGAGATTGCAGGCGCCTACACGAATGCGTCCTTATATACGACTGAAACGGCAATGACGAATAACGCCGTACTCAATGCCGGTACGATGACGGCGTCGATAGCGATTTACGGGTCTAATTTCATCAATATGGGTGAGGACACCTCGGTTGTTACATCGAGCGCAAACCATATCGTAAACGATGCGACCGGCACGATGACTTCGAGGATGATTTACGGCGCTTATAGTAACGCGGGTTCTATCATCGGAAACTACGTTCAAAATGCCGGCGATATGACGGCTTCTGATAGTGTGTACGGTGCTTTAGCAATCGGAGAAACGAGTTTCGAAGCCAATGAAAACACCGTTACGAATAGTGGTACGCTAACCGTCACGGACGGATATATTGCCGGCGCTTACGCAATGAACGGCATCGCCGGCATGACCGGTAACGGTGTTACCAATAGCGGAAGCGCGACTTTTAAGAATCTTTACGGCGCCATCCTTTACGTAGCGTCCGGGACCGAAGCCGCCGACATGAATGAAAACTACATCAACAATAACGGCGCGCTGACGAGTACCGCGTCTACAGGCGGCGTGTACGTTGCCTACCAACGAACGAACACGTCTTCCGAACTGCCGGCTAACTTTACTAATAACAGCCTTGTCAACGGCTCAGAAGGAACGATCTCGAGCAACGCCTACGCCGTTTACCAGCTCGTTTCTAACGCGACTACCGCTTCGAACGCGACGATTTCAGGCACAAGCGTCAGGAACGCCGGCACCGTTTCAAAATTCCTCTACGGCGTCTGGCATCGCGCCACTAATCCTACGGAAAATAAAGTCACAATCGAGGATACGTCGGTTATCAACTCGGGCACGACCTCAAAAGATATCTTCGGCGTTTATCTCGGAGATAACGCGGCGGTTTCGGGAACTGAAGTTATTAATTCCGGTTCGACCAAAACGATTACAGCCGTTTCCGCGAATACCTTCACGGACGATACCGCGAATTCGGCTGACATTTCGGATACGACGCTAGTCAATACCGGGTCTGCGACGGGCATTCTTTACGGCGTGCTGACATCAGCGGGTTCCGTCGAAAAAAGCTCGATTATCAATAGCGGCACGGCGCCCGCGACCTTCGTCGTTTCGGCAACGTTTTCAAATGAAACCGAGGTTTCCGATTCCACGCTCGTTAACGCCGAGTCGGGTACCATCAACGGTGCCGCGCACGTGGTTCGCACCTGGGGCCTTACCGCAACGGGAAATAGTTTTTATAACGCCGATAGCGCAACTGCGGACACGGTCTATGTCGCAAGGTCCCTCGCTCGCGACGTCACAAGTGGCACGATGAACCTTTCGAATAACAACGCCTATCTCACGGGCGGCACCGTTGAGTCGCTTTATCTCGCGTACGCGGATAATGAAGACTATGCCGACGTCAGCCTCAAGGACAATAAGCTATATATCGCCGGTCATCCCGATTTATCGGAATCGACTCTAACGGGCGTTGCCTCCACGAACGCCTCTCTTGACCTGACCGATACCGAAATCGTTTCGGGTAATGAAATTATTTTCGGGGTCAGTAAAGGCGTGACGCTCACCGAGGACGGGTTCCTTGAAAATACGCCCGATATCGTCGAACCTTATCAAGGCACGACCGTCGGGACCATCGCGGGCTTTAACCGTCTGACGGTCAAAGCCGCCGATTGGGAGGCGCCGATTACGATTTCGCGGTTAGACGCGCTCACCGACGCCGACGGCAATTACGGAACGATTGAAGTCGATTTAACGAGTATCGCCTTTAGTAACGCCGACGATATCGCCGTGAACGACCAGCACGACATCGTGACCGTCACGACCTTAAACGGCTCCTTAACGCCGACCGCGACCGACTCGAATTACACGGTCGGTACTACCCTTTCGGGCGAAGGCGAGGTCTCGGTTTCCGAAGACGGAAAGACCTTAAGCTATAAGATTAATACCGTCGTGGGCGGAGAAGTCCAAGATCAAACGCATACGGTCGCGATGGAAATGTCGGCCGGGACTTTGGCCTTGGCGCACGTTTCGGAAACGAACGCCGTCGCTGTCTATAACTTAACGAATTCCGCGATCGTCGGCCAGCAAAGCTATGCCGCGGTCGGCGCGGGCGCTTCTCGCCAAAACACGGGTTCTCACTTAACCGTTAAATCCGTCAATATCTCCGCGGGTGTCGGTAACAACATTCGCGGTGAAACGGGGCTTAACTCCCTCGGTGTTGCCTTTGAAGGCGGCTACGGTAAATTTAAGAATACTTTTGACGCGGGAGCGGCGGACGCCTTCATCGGTAAGAAAGGCCACTTAAATTATTACGGCCTCTCGGCTTTAGCTAACTACAAAGCCGATAACGGTTGGCACGCGGGTGTTTTAGCTCGATTCGGTCGGATGGAAAGTAAGCAAAATAACGGCTTATATGATTTCTCGACACTTTCGGCTTATGACTTCAAGGTGAAGTCCAACTTCGCGGGTGCCGAACTCGATGTCGGGCACCTTTTCGCAATCGACGATACCTATTCGGTTGACGTCTACGCGAAATATATCTTCTTATATCAAAGAGGCGACAAGTTTACGGTGGGCACGGCAGATGTTTATGAATTAGACGACGTCACAAGCCACAGACTTCGCCTCGGAGCTCGGCTTGACGGCAAAGTTTCCCCCTCTCAAGTCCTCTACATGGGCTTAGGTTGGGAGCATGAGTTTGACGGCAAGTCCAAGCTCAAAGTCAGTAACGGGTCTAGCGCCGCTTACGCGAAACCCTCCAAAGTCGACGGCGGTCGAGCCTTCTTTGAAACCGGTATCCGTATCGGTGACGAAGACCTTGCCGGCATGCACTACAACTTCGGCTTAAAAGGCAACTACGGGCCCGACTATCGGGCGCTTTGGGCCGAAGCGAAAGTTCGCTACGTCTTCTAACTTTTCGAGATAGGACACGCTCGGGGACCTCACCCCGAGCGTGACCGAATGGTTTAACTATGCTCGATTATGTGATTCGTAAAAAAGCGCTCGAACTCTTTAATTCCGGTGTCGGCTACAAAACGGTGAGTCGTGAACTAGGTCTCCCCTTTTATACGGCTCGCGAATGGGTCAGACGCTATAAGCGTGGCGAGATTGAGTTTTTCGATAAAGACTATATCGTCCCCGCTTACCGAAGCTATAAACCTTCCGTTGTCAAAGCGGTTTTAGAAGGCTACAAAAAAGGCGAACCGATTAAAAGCTTAAGTCGGCAATTCGGGATGAGCCCCCAAACCGTTAAAAAATGGGTAATCGAAGCGCAAAAGAGAGAATCTTTACCGGAATCGGTTGAGCCTCAAAGCGTTGAGAACAACGCATAAAGAACTCATGCCCATGGCTGCCGCCGCGTAGACGGGATTCATAAAAGGTCCGCCGAAGGCGTGCAACACCCCCATCGCGACGGGAATGCCGATTGCGTTATAGATAAACGCCCAAAAGAGATTTTCTCGAATATTTCTGACCGTGGCGCGTGAAAGCCTGAAAATATTGAGTAACCCCGAAATCCCGTTTCCGATTAAAACGGCGTCGCTTGCCTGTGTACTTAATTTCGTATCGTTGATTATCGCAACCGACAAATCCGCTTGAGCAAGAGCGGGCGCGTCGTTAATGCCGTCGCCCGCCATCGCGACACGATGGCCTGTAGCTTGCAGTTGTTTGACTGCCTCTAACTTTCCTTCTGGCGTCATCTGCGCCTTAAAACGCGAAATCCCTAATTCGCTAGCGACGGTTTTGACCGCCTCCTCCCCGTCTCCGCTTAAAAGCATCGGTTCGATACCGAGCGTACGAAGATTTCCTAAAACGGCCTTGGCGTCTTCTCTTAACGTCTCTTTAAAGAAAAGCGTCGCGATCCATTTATTAACGGTTCCTAAATAAAGCGCTTTTTGTCCTTGAATTTCGTCTTCGGGCACGTTGATTCCGAGTTCTTCCATCCAGGATACGTTTCCTAAATAATAGGTTTTCCCTTCGATGACTCCGGTCACACCCTTTTGAGGGACGACTTTCGGGTTCGCGTCATACAGAGGTAACGAATTCGCCGCTATTAGCGCGTAACTTAAAGGGTGCTTAGAGCGGGTTTCTAAAGAGGTGCCGATACGAATGACTTCTTCGGTAGATAGGCTCGGGCTTTCGACTTTTTCTAGGCTCGGTGTGCCCGTCGTCAACGTTCCCGTCTTATCTAAACAAATAACATCGATATCAAGCGCTTTTTCAAACGTATCCGCGTTTTTAATGAGAAACCCGCAGCGAGCCGCGACGCGTCCAGCGACCATAATCGAAATGGGTGTCGCTAACCCCATCGCGCAAGGGCACGAAAGAACGACGACCGAAACGGCAATGCGTAAGCTTTGTTCGAAACCGATTGAGGAAAAGAAAAACCAACCGATAAAAGCGCAAAACGCGGCGGCTATCACCGTCGGGATAAAGTAAAAACTCACCGTGTCGGCAAGTTTTGCGACCTGCGGTTTACTTGCCTGCGCTTCGCGAACCGAAGCGATGATTTCAGAAAGTAAAGAATCACTTTGATTGGCCGTCACTTTGATCGCGATCGAGCTCGTGAGATTGAGGCTTCCCGCATAAACTTTGTCGCCAACAGAGGCGTTTTGCGGATAGGATTCGCCCGTTAAAAGCGAGGTTTCGATTTCGGTTGCGCCTTCAAGAATAACGCCGTCAGCCGGACAATACTCATTTTCGGAAACCAAAACCGTATCCCCGATTTCGAGCGCCTCAACGGGAACTTCGGTCACGGTGCCCTTAATCATGCGACGCGCTTTCGTGGGATTTAAGGTAATGAGTTCACCAATCGCGTCACGCGCTTTTTTCTTTGAGAGCTCTTCGAAGTATCGCCCGATCGAAATGAAGGTTAAAAGCAGACCCGCGGTCTCGAAATTCACATGAATGCGGGCATCGCCCGAGACCATGAGCGTTAACGCGTAAATCGAATAGCAAAAGGCTGTCACCGACCCGATCGCGACAAGACTATCCATGTCGGGGCGAGCGTAAACTAAATTTTTAAAGCCCGAGACGAGAATTTCTCGACAAAGAAATAAGATACCCGCAGCAAGGAAACCTTCAAAGAGAATTTTGGTAACCGGGTAAGCCGTCTGAAAGCCTAAGATGTTGGTCAAATGAAGAATTAAAAGCAAACCGCCCGATGCGACAATCATCCGCAAACGGCGCCGTACCGCGATTAAATGCGCTTCGTCTTTTTTTAGCGTCTCGTTCCAATGCGCTAGAGAACTTTTAGCGTCACCGACCGTTGCGCGAAACCCTAACGATTCGATGCGGGCAATGACTTGAGGGAGCGCCTCTTGAGGTTTTACGTCATCGGCAACTTCAAGCAATCCTTCATTTTGGGCAAGGGAAACCGAAATCGATTTGACGCAATCGAGTTGGGAAACCATTTTTTGGATACGAGCGGCGCAAGCCGCGCAATGCATACCGTCGATTTGTAGAAGAATTTTGCTCGCCATCGGTATTTATCTCTTACTTTAACCTAACAAACTATAAAGCATAAAGTAACTTCAGAGTTTATTTTCTCGAATGAACGATAAAAAGAAGGCCGCTTGGTATCAAGCGACCTTCTACTTAAAACGATTTTCCTAGCGGAAAACGTGTCGATTAGTAGTTTTCGACTTTACGACGGAAGTGTGCTCTCGGGTGAGCGCAAACCGGGCACATTTCAGGGGCTTCTTTACCGATACAGACGTGGCCGCAGTTGCCGCAAATCCAAAGCGTATCTTCATCGGAAGAAAACACAATCTTGCCGTTCACCTTGGCTAAGAGCTTGCGATAGCGTTCTTCGTGATCTTTTTCAATCTTACCGACGCTTTCAAATAAAAACGCGATATGGTCGAAACCTTCTTCGCGAGCTTCGCGAGCCATACGGTCATACATATCTGTCCACTCGGCATTTTCACCTTCGGCTGCTGCAAGCAAGTTCGCCGGTGTATCACCCAACTCACCAAGCGCTTTAAACCAAAGCTTTGCATGCTCTTTTTNNCCGGACATACATCGGGCGCTTTTGTGCCGACAACGATATGACCGCAGTTTCTGCACTCCCATACTTTAACGGACGATTTTTTGAACACTTCCGCCGTTTCAATATTTTTTAAGAGTGCGCGATAGCGTTCTTCGTGGTGCTTTTCAATCGCCGCAACGCCGCGGAATTTTTCGGCAAGTTCGGGAAAACCTTCTTTTTCGGCAGTCTCCGCAAACTCGGCGTACATATCCGTCCACTCGAAGTTTTCGCCGTTTGCCGCGTCTTCAAGGTTAACCGCCGTCGTCGGAACGTCACCGCCGTGCAAAAGCTTAAACCAAACCTTGGCGTGCGCCATTTCGTTCTTGGCCGTTTCCTCAAAGATTTCGGAAATCTGGACATAGCCTTCGCTACGGGCCTTGCCCGCGTAGTAGCTATATTTGTTACGAGCCTGAGATTCGCCTGCAAACGCGTCCATCAGATTTTTTTCGGTTTTGGATCCTTTGAGTTCCATAGTTGTTCTCCAACGGGTTTAAGAAGTTTTTCATTTTTTGATGATTTTACCCGAATTTCGGGTGCGCCTTGCTTAAATATCGCGATTTCTATCGAGACCATAGATAACGTTAATGGCCTTCTCAAAAATCGGCGTGTGATACACTGATTAAGGTTTTTATTTCTACTTTTATCTAACGATGTATGTCGGTCGTTTCGCTCCGTCTCCGACGGGGCTTTTGCATCAAGGGTCGTTAACGTGCGCGCTAGCGGCCTTTCTTGACGCGCGAAGCCACGACGGCCGCTTTCTCATTCGAATAGAAGATACGGATTCGTTTCGCTCTCAAGTGCAATACATTGAACCGATTCTTAAAACGCTCACTGCTTGCGAAATCGTCTCCGACGCTCCGGTACTTATCCAAAGCGAAAGGACGGATATTTATAACGACTACCTTCAAAAACTGCTCGAGGCGGGGCTTGCCTACGGGTGCGATTGCACGGCTCAAAGAATTCTTGCCTTTAATCGCGAACACGGTGTTCTCGGCCGACGCTATACGGGGTTTTGTCGAAATCGTCATGTGGCGCATCCGAGAAGTTATCGATTCGTCGCCAAGGATGAAAGCATCACATTTGAAGATCGCCTACAAGGACTAGTTACCCAGAATGTTTTTGCAGATGCGGGCGACTTCGTTCTTAAACGCGCGGACGGCCCTTTCGCGTACGTTTTCGCGTGCGCGATTGATGACGCCTTGTCGGGTGTCACCGACGTCGTTCGCGGCATTGATATCCTTCATATGACGACTGCTCAAATGGCTGTCCTAAAAGCGCTTTCATTTGAAGTACCACGGTACTTACATATCCCGCTCGTTACGGACACGAAAGGCGAAAAGCTCAGTAAACAAAATCGCGCCCAGCCCGTCATCGACAACTACCTCGCGCATCTTGAAGAAGCGTTCGTCTTTTTAGGATTTGAGAGAATCGGCGCCGATACGATATCGGCTTTTATGGCCCGCGCTATCGAATTTTGGAAAAATCGTTATCCTAAATAAAAAAAGTGCCGCACCGAAAGTGCGACACAAAAAACTTGGAGCGGGAAACGAGTCTCGAACTCGCGACCTCAACCTTGGCAAGGTTGCGCTCTACCAACTGAGCTATTCCC
>DNBE01000123.1 GCA_003543795.1 Sutterella sp. | reverse complement strand
TCGGGGCTCGGGTTTTCGGCGAAGCTTCCCGAACCCGATTTAAGTCCTTTTGCGTCTTACCCTTTAGCGTCCGTTAAAGCCTTTTCAATTGACAATCTCGAGACGACCGAAATCGACGATGCGTTTAGTGTCGAAGACGCAGGTGAAAACTATCGTATCGGGATTCATATCGCGGCGCCCGCCTTAGCAATCGAGCGAGACGACGCGATCGATCGCGTCGCGCAAAGCCGTTATTCGACCGTTTACGCGCCGGGAATTAAAGTGACGATGTTGCCCGAATCCTGGGCGAACGCGTTTTCTTTATTTGAAAACCGCGATAACGTTTGTTTATCGCTTTATGCCGTTATCCGTAAAGACGATTTCGAGGTTATCACAAGCGAAACGCGTCTTGAGCGCGTTTTTGTTGCCGCCAACTTAAGAACGGAAAAAATTGAAGCGTCTTTATCTCCCGAAGGCCTCGAAAACGATACGCTCACGATTCCTTTTGCGCACGAGTTATCCGTTTTGTATCGCGCGGCAGAGCGCTTACAAAAGCATCGCGAAGAGGTGCGCGGGCGCCCCGAAATTAAAAATCGGACCGAATATAGCATTGTGCTCACGGGTGAAGGCGAAGACGCAACGGTATCTCTTGCCGAGCGCGCGAGAGGCGCTCCCGTCGACTTTATCGTAAGCGAACTCATGATTTTCGCGAACGCGACTTGGGGCGGGTGGCTTGAGGATACCCATCGCGCGGGAATTTATCGCACCCAAAGCAAAGGCAAAGTGAAGATGACTTCGGTTGCGGGTCCGCATGACGCGATCGGCGTTAATTCTTACGCGTGGTGCACGTCGCCCGTACGCCGCTACGTCGACTTAGTCAATCAAAGACAATTGATTTCCTCGGTCGAAAATCGCGAAGCCGTCTATCGGGCAAGCGACGCGGATTTGTTTTCGATTATTTCGAACTTCACCTTTACGTACGCCGCGTACGGCGACTTTCAGCGCCAGATGGAGCGCTATTGGTCATTGCGCTATATCGAGCAAGAAGGCTTTACGACGCTTCGCGCCGTCGTCATCAAAGAAGACCTCGTGCAGCTTGAAAAAATGCCTTTCTTACAAAGAATTCCGGGACTCCCGACGTTGCCTCGCGGACAGGTTATCGTGCTTAACGTCGCAAGTATCGACTATGTTTCCGTGGTACTTGACGCGACGCTTCGAGAAGTGCTTTCCGAAAATGTTTCGGACGAAATCGATACCGAATCGATAGAGGAAGTCACCGTCGAAGTCGAAAGCCAACCTGAGGCGCAAAGCGCTTGAAAAAAAGTTGAGTGTCTTGTTTCAGACAAGGAGATAACTATGCAATTTTCAGAAACGTTACGCGCTAGAAAAAGCGTTCGTTATTTCGGGGATAAGCCGGTTGACGCCGCGCTTGTGACCGAAATCGTAGCCGACGCTGCTTTGGCGCCGAGTTGGGTAAACGCCCAAGAGTGGAAAGTTGTGGTGCTTACGGGCGATGCGCTTGAAACCTATCGTAAAGCCCATGCCGAAAAAGATCTCGCGGGCATTAAAGGCTATAGCGAAACGAAGGCCGCGCATCGCGAACAATATTCCGCGATGGCCCAAGAAAATATGGCGACATTTACGCAAAGGCGTATTGACGCAGGCTTAGCGGATATAAAAGAAAATAGTCAGGCGTATCTATTTCACGCGCCCGTTGTCCTTTTTATGACAGTTCCCAAAACGCGCGGGGATTTCACGATTTTGGATTTGGGCGGCTTTTGCCAAACGTTGATGCTTGCTGCCGCCGACCGCGGTGTGGCATCAATCATCGCCTATAACCTCGTGAAATACCCCGATTTGATTCGTCAATACACGGCAATTCCTGAAGACGATGAAATCGTCATCGGCATTGCTTTGGGCTATGAAGTAGAACACCCCTTAAACGCGTTTCGTTCGACGCGTCGGGATGTGGCAGACATCCTTCGCTTCGTGTCTTAAAAACGCGCGTTTTCAATAAAAAATGCTTGTCCTTCAAAAATAAGGGCAAGCATTTTTCTTAGTCTTACTTTTTTTAGACGCAGACTAAATGAATGCCCGCTTTCTCGAAAGCTTCGCGTTTAGCGTCTGATAACCCCGTATCGGTAATGATTTGGGTGAGGTTTTCGAGCATCCCGATTGCGAAAAGCGCTCGAAGGCCGAATTTCGAATGGTCGCACAGTAAATACGAGGCCTGCGCCTGACGCATCCCGATCGTTTTTAAATTGATGTCGTCGGTAATAAAACTCATCATGCCGCTATCGGCGTCAATTGCGTCAACCGAGAAAAAAAGCTTATCCGCGGAGAGGCCTTTGAGCATATTTTCAGCATGGTAACCGTAGCTTGAGCAAAAGTTCGCGCGCATCGTGCCGCCGATAAAAATGAGGCGATTGGCGGTATTGGTGCTCACTTCAAGCGCGATTAAAAGGTCGTTCGTGATGACGGTTAAGTGCGTAAATCGCGCGAGGAGCTTCGCAAGTTCCAACGTCGTCGTTCCAGAATCGAGAATAATGGTTTCGCCGTCCGTGATGCGCGTCACCGCTTCAAGTGCGATTTTTTTCTTTTGAGGCGCGTTTCGAAGTGCCTTTTCTCGAAGCGTGGGTTCGGTTGCGGTGCGATTTGAAAGCGCTTTCGCGCCGCCTCGCACTTTCTCGATTAACCCCATATCCGAAAGTTGATTGATATCGCGCCTTAGAGTCGCAATCGAGATGCCGAGCGTGCGCATCAGCTCTTCGGTTGTAACGATCCCTTTGCGGTTGACGGCCTCAAGAAGTCGCTCGTGTCTTTGGGCTTGAAGCATAAGTGTTATTTCTCGGGTTGATAAAAAGCGCCGATGGAAGCCACGGCCCGTTCATAGGTCGCAAACTTCTTTAAATAGATTTCGTGCTTAGCCATGTCGGGTTCGAATCGGTCGGTGACGTGTGTCATCGCTTTTGAAGCTTCTTCAAAAGACGCGTAGCGCCCGTCCGCTATCGCGGCGCACATCGCCACACCTAGCGTCCCGGGTTCGGGACAACCGGTCACTTCGACGCTTAGGCCCAAAACGTCTGCCAACATCTGGCACCAAACACGAGACTTGGCAATCCCGCCCGAAAATCTCGCGAGTTTCGGGAAGTCTCCCTTCGGGTATAGGTTTTTGACGTGTTGCATCAAAGAAAAGAGGATGCCTTCGTAGACCGCCATGAGGACGTGATCTGCGGTGTGGTGTCCCGCGAGGTTAAAGAAAGTGCCTCGCGCTTCGGGAATAGAATTCGAGCCGTAAAGGTAGGGTAAGAAAACAAGATCGCTTTGGGCAGGGTCCATACTCGCTACAAGGCGATTACAAGCCTCGTAGACATTCGGTTCTTCGGCAAAGCGTCTAGCGAAAAATTGTTCGACAAACCAATCGAGGTTAGAGGCGGACGCCGGGCTCGATTCTTCGGAGAAGTACCAGCCGTCGCGATACGCGCACATACCGTTATTGAGCCCCAAGCAGTTTTCATAAGCGGGTGTCATGTGCCCTGAAATCACCCACGTCCCTAAAACAACCGTCAAAATGGCATCGTCCGTAATGCCGCTAGCAAGCGTGCAGGCGGCAACATCATACAATCCCGCCGCAACCGGGATGCCGGCGGTCAAGCCTGTGAGAGCCGCCGCTTGGGCGCTTAACCCGCCCGCGCCTTCTGCGGGCTGCAG
>DNBE01000081.1 GCA_003543795.1 Sutterella sp. | reverse complement strand
CAAGAAATTCAACGCTTAATTGGAAGAAGCTTGCGTCAGGCCGTTGACCTTGAAGCTTTGGACGGTCTTACGATTCAAATCGATTGCGACGTTCTTCAAGCCGACGGCGGCACACGGTGTGCGGCGATTACCGGCGGTTGGGTCGCGTTAGCGATTGCGATTAATAAACTTGTGTCTGAAAACCGCGTCCCGTCAACGGCCTTGCGTCGTCAAATCGCGGCCGTTTCCGCGGGTGTCGTCGAAGGCGTTCCGCTTTTAGACCTCGACTACGCCGAAGACTCCACAAGCGAAGTCGATATGAATTTCGTGATGACAGATGAAGATACTTTCGTGGAAATTCAAGGCACGGCCGAAGGGAAACCTTTCGCGAAATCGACGTTTGATGCCTTAGCGTCTCTTGCGCAAAAAGGCACGCGTGAATTGATGCTCGCGCAAAAGAAAGCGCTTCAAACCCGCGGGGAATAACACCATGCAAATCGTTCTTGCGAGTAACAATCCGGGGAAATTGCGTGAATTTAAGGCACTTCTTGAACCTTTGGGTTGCGAAATTTTGCCTCAGAAAGCGCTAGGTATTACTTCCGCCGACGAACCTTTCGAGACCTTTGTCGAAAACGCGCTCGCGAAAGCCAGGCACGCCGCTCGCGTCTCTGGTTTACCCGCTATCGCGGACGATTCGGGTATTTGCGTGGATGCTTTGGGCGGCGCGCCGGGCATTCATTCCGCGCGATTTGCGGGAGACGGCGCAACGGATGCCGACAATAACGCGCGTCTGATCGAAGCCCTTCAAGGCCAAACCCAACGCTCGGCGCATTACGTTTGTGTGCTCGTTGCCGTCAAAAACGCGCAAGACCCCGAGCCTTTAATCGCGCACGCGACTTGGGAAGGATTGGTAATCGACACCCCAAGAGGCGAAAACGGTTTTGGCTATGACCCGTACTTTTTCCTCGAAGATTTCGGGCTCACCGCGGCGCAATTGCCGCCCGAAACCAAAAATAGCGTCAGCCATCGCGCCAAGGCGATGCGGCTTTTGCGAGAACTGCTAGCCGCTTCTTGGAAACTTTGATGCCGATCGCGATTCCGCTTTCCCTTTACGTTCACTTTCCGTGGTGCGTGAGAAAGTGTCCTTATTGCGACTTTAATTCTTTCGCGATCGGCACCCATACGCCGCCGATTGAGGCATATATCGAGCGCCTGAAAGCCGATTTCGCGAGCCAAAAAGAAGCGGCTGCAAATCGCCCCTTGCAATCGATCTATATCGGAGGCGGCACGCCCTCTTTAATGCGAGGGGAAGATGTTGCCGCTATCCTTGATGCCGCAAACGACACTTTCGGTCTGACGCCCGATTGCGAAATCTCGATGGAAGCTAATCCCGGCACGATCGATAACGCCCGTATGGTCGAATTCGCAGCGGCGGGCGTCAATCGTTTAAGTATCGGTATCCAAAGTTTCGAAGACGATAAATTACAAACGCTAGGGAGAATTCACGGCGCAAAAGAAGCCCGGGAAGCTATCGAAATCGCGCAAAAGACTTTCCCTAATTTCAATCTCGATTTTATGTACGGGCTTCCCGGACAAACGATTGAAGAACTTGAATCCGAAATCGATTTAGCGCTAAAAGCGCGAAGTACGCATCTATCTTTTTACGAATTAACAATCGAAGACGGAACGGCCTTCGCGAAAAAGCCTCCCGCAAATCTTCCCGACGACGACACCAAAGCCGACATGCAAACCCTCATCGAAACGCGTCTAGCCGAACGCGGCTTTCGCCGCTACGAGATTTCGGGTTACGCCAAAGAAGGATTTACCTGTCGGCATAACATGAACTATTGGACGTTCGGCGACTATCTCGCAAGCGGCGCGGGCGCTCACGGTAAAGTGACCCGATTGGGAACAAAAGAAGCTTTCGAGATCGTTCGTTTTGCGAAACCCGTCAATCCGGCGCTTTATTTAAAAGGCGAAAAAGGACACGAAATTCACACGGCAGCCTCCGACCTTCCTTTTGAATTTATGTTAAACGCCTTGAGGCTCACCGACGGTGTTTCGCGGACACTTTTTTCCGAGCGAACGGGGCTTTCGCTTTCAAGTATCGAAGCCCCGCTTTCAAAAGCCATCGCGCAAGGCTTGATGGTCGATGATTTTGAACTTTTCCGCGCGACGCCCTTGGGGCTTCGGTTTTTGTCCGATTTACAATCGCTATTTTTAAATTAAGGGAAGGAATATCTTCTATGTTGATTCGTCACGCCACGATAGATGATTTAAAAGCAATCAGCGAACTTGAGTCCCTTGCCTTCCCGCCGGGTACGGCTTGCGAAGAAGAGAGTTTCAGACGGCGCCTTACCCACTACCCGAGTCATTTTTGGCTCGTTTTCGATACGCTCGAAAGCGACTTAACGCTTGTCAGTTTCTCGGACGGTTTGGTCACAGACGCTTGCGATTTAACCGACGAGATGTACGACCGCGCCGATATGCATAACGAAGCTGGCGCCTGGCAGATGATTTTCGGGCTTGTGACGCATCCTCAATATCGTCAGCGCGGGTACGCGACAGCGGCGCTCACCGCCGCTATCTCGCAAGCCAAAAAAGAGGCCCGTCAAGGCTTGGTTTTAACTTGCAAAGAAGCCCTGATTCATTACTACGCGAAATTCGGATTTATCAACGAAGGCCGAAGCGTCTCCACGCACGGAGACACGGTTTGGTACCAGATGCGATTGACTTTTTAAGCAAAAAAAACGGGCCCAAAGGTCCGTTTCATTTTGAAATGGTCGGGGCGGCGGGATTCGAACTCGCGACCCCTTGCACCCCATGCAAGTGCGCTACCGGGCTGCGCTACGCCCCGACTTTCAAGAAGGTTGCATCATACACGAAATCGCGTAGCCGGGCAATGCCCGGCCCTGACGCATACTCCTTATCGTTTCCAGAAAATGGGCGAAGAAAAAATCAAAGACGACTCTTTCTTTTCCCCGACGGGCATGCCGGCTGTAAATGCCTGTTCCTGGCCGGGTAAGGGCGGCACTTTAAGCGCGGGCTGCTCGGAAACGGGCGCGGGTTCTTCAGCCGCGGGCGAGGCCTCTTGGTTAACCTCGGGCGCAACTTCTGGCGCGTCGTCCTCGGGTTTTACTCTCGGGCTATCGGGCGCGTCTTTTTCCGCATCCGTCAAAAAGGGGTCGTCCACGATGCCGAGCGCGTCGCGCAAATCCTTGCGGATGTCTTTTAAAGCCGCCAAGACCGCCTTGGTTTCAGGAGCCGTCAGGCGAGCGACGTTGGGCACGATAGGCTTAGCGAGTTCCTCGCCGAAACGCTCGGTGACTTTCTTTTGCACCTGCATTTCGTGGATACGATTTCTCGCGCCGATAATCGTGTAATGCTCTTCGTAAAGAAGATGTTGAATCGTGCGAATCAACTCGACGTCGGCTTGAGAGTAGTAACGGCGATTACCGCGTTTATGCGGTTTTAATTGCGGAAACTCCTGCTCCCAAAATCTCAGGACGGAGGCGTTCACCCCGATACTTTTCGCGACGTCACCGATCGGTAAATAATGTTCCGAAAGTTCCTCCTCGGTCATCTCGTCCTCGGATTCCGGACTCAGAGACAATTCTTCGGTCTCAAGCATACGAACGGGCGTGTCATCAAACATAAAACGTCCTCCTATTGATGAAGGAATCAACGGTTCTTCGCGCCGCTGACGGCATCCTTCAGTTTTTGGCTGGCATGGAAAGTCACGACGCGGCGCGCCGTAATGGCGATTTCCTCACCGGTTTTAGGATTGCGGCCGGGTCTTTGGGCTTTATCGCGCAACTGGAAGTTGCCGAAGCCCGAAAGCTTCACGGGGCGACCCGATTCGAGCGCGCTGCTGATTTCGGCAAAAAAGGCGTCGACAAGAATCTTGCCTTGGCGCTTCGTTAAACCCGTTTTCCTAAAAAGAATCTCGACAAGATCCGCCTTGGTCATGGTTTTGTCGGTATTTTCCATTTTGTTTATTTCCTACTTCGTTAACAAAATTCTTACTGTCTGAGCGTCAAACCGATGGCGCCCAAAGCCGTGACAATGCGTTGCACGAGCTCGTCCGCATCTTCGCTTCGGAAGTCTTCGGCTGTCGGCTGAATCCGAATATGGAAAGCCATACTCGTGACGTTATCGTGGCCGGTGTACATATCGAATAACCGAACTTCCTCAATCGGGCTAAGCGTCGGGTCGGAAACGACGGCACCCGCGATTTCGCGCATCACGCGCTCGTAGGTCACGCCCTTGGGGACGACGACGCTGATATCGCGCATAACGGGTTGAAGTTTGGGCGGTACGACGCTAGAAGTCACTCGGTAAGCCAAAGCCGGTTCGGCTTCGATACTAAAGACGACGGCGGGGGCCGGTAACTCATACTTAAAGAGCCACTTCGGATGGATTTCACCGATAAAGCCGACTTCTTTACCGTCGATCACAATCGCGGCGCTTCTGCCGGGATGCAAAGCCGGATGCGGTTTCGCGACAAGTTTGAAATCGATGCCTTCAAGCAAATTTTCTAAGTCGCCTTTGGCGTCATAAAAGTCGACGCGTCGCGCGGTATTACCCCACTGCTCGCCGTCGGCAATCCCGTAGGACAACCCCGCGATGGTCACGGGCTGCCGAATGCCTTTGACGGACGTTTCGGTGGTTTGGATTGTGTCGTCACGCGTAAAAACGCGGCCGATTTCAAAAAGTTTCGCGCCTTCGGCTTTACGATTGAGATTAAATTTAAGCGTTTGAATTAAGCCGCCGATTAACTGCGTACGCATCACCGACAACTGGCTTGCGATCGGGTTTAAAAGCTCGATCGGCATCTCGTTTGCGGCGAAATCGACTTCCCAATCGCGCGGCACGAAACTAAAGTTGATGAGCTCTTGGTAGCCCATGTCGGCTAACTTGCGACGCATCTCGTGCAAGGTGCGTTTCGCTTCGGGAGCAGAACGCATGAAAGCGTAAGACTTCGGAGGCAAAGCGGGCAGGCGTTCGTAGCCGTAAATACGAGCGACTTCTTCGATTAAATCTTCTTCGATACGAATGTCGAATCGGAAAGTCGGGACTTCGACCGTAAAGACACCCGCGTCTTCGGTAAAGACAAAGCCGAGCTTTGTGAAGCAGGCGGCCATCTCTTCGTTCGAAATATGCTCACCGATCACTTTTCTTGCGCGATCTGCGCGCATCTTAACCGTGACGCGCCCCGGGGTATTCAGAATTTGATCTTTTAAGGGACCGACTCGCGTTTCGGGCGTTGCGCAGATATCGAGCACGAGTTGCGTGATGTACTCGACGTGATCGGCGTTTGAGCCGTAGTCGACACCGCGCTCGAAGCGATGGGCCGCGTCTGTCGAGAAATTCAAGCGTCTCGCGCGACCCTGGATTTGTTCGGGTAACCAAAACGCGGCTTCGATGAAAATATCTTTGGTGTCAAGCGAAATCGCGGTCTTTTCCCCGCCCATTATGCCCGCGAGTCCTTCGGGACCCGATTCGGAGGCGATGACGCCGAAATAGTCGTCAAGCGCGACCTCGTTTCCGTTTAAAAGGGTCACTTTTTCGCCGGATTTCGCAAAGCGGACGTACATGTCGCCGTCAAACTTTGCGAGGTCGTAAAAGTGCGTCGGACGCCCGAGTTCGAGCATGACGTAGTTCGAGATATCGACCAACGCGGAAATACTTCTTTGACCCGCGCGCTCTAACCTATCGCGCATCCAAGCGGGCGTTGCCGCTTTCGCGTTTAAGCCGCGAATGACGCGCCCCGTAAAGCGCCCGCAAAGCTCGGTTGATTCCACATGCACGGGAAGGACGTCGTCGCAAGTCGCGGGAACGGGTTTAAAGACGGGAAGGGTGAGTGCCGCACCCGTTGCCGCGTGCAAATCGCGCGCGACGCCGACGACACTTAACGCGTCGCCGCGGTTCGGCGTTAACTTGATTTCAATCCTTTGGTCGTCAAGTCGCATGACTTCACGCACGTCGGTGCCGACCGGCGCGTCTTCGGGCAAAATCCAAATACCGTCGTGGTTATCGGTAATGCCGAGTTCGCGCTGCGAACAAAGCATGCCGAAAGATTCGACGCCGCGCATTTTCGCTTTACCGATCTTAAAGCCGCCGGGTAACTGCGCGCCGATTCTCGCGCAAGCGACTTTGATACCCGCGCGAACGTTGGGCGCCCCGCAAACGATTTGAAGCGGTTCGGCGTCGCCCACGTCCACCGTCGTCACATGTAAGTGATCGGAATTTTCATGGTCGACGCAGGTTAAAACACGACCGACGACGACACCCGTAAAGGGCGGCGCGATCGGATTGACTTCTTCGACTTCGAGACCTTGCATGGTCAGCGCCAGGCAAAGCGCCTCGGTATCCATATCGGGATTGATGTAGGCTCTGAGCCAACTTTCAGCAAATAGCATCTCCTACTCCTTTCCTAGCGGTTGAATTGCGCCAAAAAGCGCAGATCGCCCTCGAAGAAAAGGCGAAGATCATCGATACCGTATCTGAGCATCGTCAGACGCTCAAGCCCGGAACCGAAAGCAAAACCGATGTATTTTTCGGGATCCAAGCCGTAATTACGCATCACGGTCGGGTGCACTTCACCCGCGCCCGAAATCTCGAGCCATTTCCCTTTCTTCGCGCCGCTCGTAAACATCATGTCGATTTCGACTGACGGTTCGGTAAAGGGGAAGTAGCTCGGACGGAAGCGAACCTTCAGGTCGTCGGTTTCAAAAAACCGATGCAAAAAGTCGGTATAAACGCCGAGTAAATCCGAAAAGCTGACGTTTTCGTCGACCCAAAGGCCTTCGACCTGATGAAACATCGGGGAGTGCGTCGCGTCGCTATCGACGCGATAGGTACGCCCCGGAGCGATGGTTTTAATCGGAACCTGGTGCGTTCTCGCGTATCTCACCTGCATCGGGGAGGTATGCGGGCGAAGCGGAAGCAATTTACCCGTTTCGTCCTTTAAGTCGACATAAAACGTATCCTGCATGGAGCGCGCGGGATGATTCGGCGGGTTATTGAGCGCGGTAAAGGAGTACCAGTCCGTCTCGATTTCCGGGCCGTCCGCGACGTCAAAACCGATGGAACGAAAGATTTCCTCGATTCTCATCTGCGTGACCATCACGGGATGAATCGCGCCCGTGGGACGACGACGTCCGGGGAGCGTCACGTCAAGGGACTCGGCGGCTAATTTAGCCGCTAATTGCGACTCCACGAGCGCGCGACGTCTTTCTTCGAGCGCTTCCTCGATTTGGCGCTTCGCGCCGCCTAATGCCTGACCGACCGTTTTTCTTTGTTCGGGCGGCAGGCTCGAAAGCGTCTTCATCGCTTGCGTCAGTTCCCCGCTTTTGCCGAGAAACTTCGCCTTGGTTTCCTCTAAAGACGCGGACGTGTCTTTCGCGAGAAAAGAGGCTTTCGCCTCGTTGACGAGACGCTCGAGGTTTTCCGCACAACAGAATTTCTCAATATCGAGCATAACGTTTAGCCTAAATGAAATGACAAATGCGCAAAATTATAGTCCCCGTGAACGAATTTCGCTTGATTTTCAAGACTTTTTTACGATTCGAAGAGC
>DNBE01000019.1 GCA_003543795.1 Sutterella sp. | reverse complement strand
GAACCCATCAGGGCACGGTTCGCGTCATCATGCTCCAAGAACGGAATCAAAGACGCGGCAGCCGACACGATTTGTAGCGGCGCGACGTCCATATATTGCACGCGAGAGGGATCGACCATGACCGTATCGCCGTTTTCACGAGCGGTCACGAGTTCACCCGTTAAAAGCCCGTTTTCGTCAATCGCGGCGTTCGCCTGAGCGATAACATACTTGCCTTCCTCGATGGCGGACAAGTATTGCACTTCGTCGGTTACGCGTTTATCGACAACCTTACGATAGGGCGTTTCCAAGAACCCGTAGGTATTGAGTCTCGCGTAAAGCGCGAGCGAATTGATTAAGCCGATGTTCGGACCTTCGGGGGTTTCAATCGGGCACAAACGACCGTAGTGCGTCGGATGGACGTCGCGGACTTCAAAGCCTGCGCGTTCGCGCGTTAAGCCGCCCGGACCGAGCGCGGAGATACGACGCTTGTGCGTGATTTCGCTTAACGGGTTCGTCTGATCCATGAATTGGCTCAATTGGCTCGAACCGAAGAATTCACGAATCGCGGACGAAATCGGCTTGCTGTTAATCAAGTCTTGCGGCGTCAGGCCGTCGGACTCAGCTTGCGTTAACCGTTCGCGAACGGCGCGTTCGACACGCACGAGGCCGCTTCTAAATTGGTTTTCGGTAAGTTCGCCCACGCATCTGACGCGGCGATTGCCGAGGTGGTCGATATCGTCGACGCTTCCTTCGCCGTTTCTCAAACCGACGAGCACCTTGACGGTGTCGATGATGTCATCGTTCGTGAGCGTCATCGGACCTTCGACCGTGTCACGACCGAAGCGCGAATTGACTTTCATACGACCGACACGAGACAGGTCATAAGCTTCGTCCGAGAAGAAAAGACGATTTAAAAGCGCTTCGACGGCTTCTTCGGTCGGCGGTTCGCCAGGGCGCATCATGCGATAGATCGCGACAAGGGCCGAGAGCCTGTCGGGCGTTTCGTCGATACGAAGCGTATCGGAAATGTAAGCGCCGTGATCGAGATCGTTCGTAAAAATGACGATGAGGTCTTTGACGTTTGCGCCGCGCAAGGCAACGAGCATCTCTTCGGTGACTTCCTCATTCGCGTGCGCGATGATTTCGCCCGTTTCGCCGTCGATAATGTCTTTAGCGAGCACGCGACCGAGCAAAGCTTCCTCGGGCACGGGAATTTCGGTTTCGCCTTGTAATTGGCGCATATGACGCGCCGTAATCTTTTTATCCTTCTCGACGATGACTTTGTCGCCCACCGCGATATCAAACTGCGCAGTCTGACCTTTTAAGTGGTCGGGATTGAGCGCCATCTTCGCGCCGTAATTCATAAGCGTAAAGACGTCTTTTTCAAAGAAGTGATCGAGAATTTGTTCGTTCGTTAATCCGAGCGCCTTAAATAAAATCGTCACGGGCATCTTGCGACGACGGTCGACACGGAAATAGACGAGATCCTTGGCGTCAAATTCAAAATCGAGCCAAGAACCACGATAAGGAATCATACGAGCGGAAAATAGGAGCTTACCCGAGGAATGGGTCTTACCCTTATCGTGCTCGAAGAAAAGCCCGGGCGAGCGATGCAACTGGCTCACGATCACGCGTTCGGAGCCGTTGATGATAAAGCTCGCTTTTTCCGTCATTAACGGGATTTCGCCCATATAGACGTCATTTTCGCGAATTTCGCGAATACGCTTTTTGGCGGGATCTTTTTCGGGATCTTCGCGATCGAGAATTTCTAAGCGAATCTTCGCGCGAAGTCTCGAACTGTAGGTGAGGCCGCGCATCTGGCATTCGGCGACGTCAAATAAGGGCTTTTCGAGCGAATAGCTCTCAAAGACGAGTCTCGCGAGATTATTGTTGCTCGTGATGGGGAAAATAGACGTAAAAGCGGACTGTAACCCGACGTTGGGATTACGCTTGTCGCTCGGGACGTCCGCCTGTAAAAATTCCGAATAACTCGTCAACTGCATCTGTAGCAGCGACGGGACGGCCAACACACTCGGTCGGGTGGCGAAACTTTTCCTGATACGTTTTTTTTCAGTGAAGGAATACGACATGAAGACTCCATTTCACGTGCGGTTTATCAAAGGTTCTCCGTGAGAAAAAGCAAAAGACACCACTAGCCGCCCCGCCTTCATTCTTCGGCGTGCGGCCACAGGTGTTTATATGAGTTTTACGAGTCTTTGTATTTTTTTCTCACCGGAAAGACTTGGAAAGACGCTCTATTTTTAAAACGCCTTTCGAAATCCTTCCGGTAAAGGGTCGGATTTCGAGCGAACGAAGAATTACTTCAATTCGACCTTAGCGCCGGCGTCTTCGAGCTTCTTCTTAGCTTCTTCGGCATCGGCCTTCGGCAACTGTTCCTTAACGGCCTTCGGCGCGCCTTCGACAAGATCCTTGGCTTCTTTAAGACCAAGGCCGGTCAATTCGCGGACGGCCTTAATGACACCGATCTTGTTGGCGCCGACTTCGGCGAGAATGACGTCAAATTCGGTCTTTTCTTCGGCCGGAGCGGCAGCGGCGGCAGCCGGGGCGGCCACGGCAACGGCGGCGGCAGCGGCGGAAACGCCGAATTTGTCTTCCATCATCTTGATGAGTTCGGAAACTTCAAGAACGGACATGGACGCGATTGCGTCGAGGATTTCTTCTTTGGTAAGGGCCATTTTATGACTCCGATAAAAACGTTTGTTGATTGATTGACAGGTTTAGGCGGAAGCCTCTTTTGCGTCGCGTACCGCCGCAAGCGTCCGCACGAGACGTGCGGGCACCTCGTTGATGGTGCGAACAAGCTTTTGCACCGGCGCGTTCATCGTGGCCATTAAAGTGGCCAGGAGTTCTTCGCGACTCGGCATCTTCGAGAGGGCCTCGATACCGGCAGCGTCCAAAACGCTTCCAGGCATCGCCCCACCCTTGACGACAAAGGCGTTGTTCTTCTTAGCGAATTCGCAAACGACTCTGGCAGGCGCGACGGGATCGGCCGAAAAACCGTAAATAAGCGGTCCGACGCAACGGTCGGACAAGCCTTCGAACGGCGTCCCGGCAAGAGCCCTGCGAACCAGGGTGTTTTTCAGTACACGCATCTGCACACCGTTATCACGCGCGTTCTTGCGCAGCACGGTGACAGCTTCCACGCTCAGCCCACGGTACTCGGCAATAACAACCGAACCGGCTCCGGAAACGAGTCCGGAAACCTCTTCGATGACTGCCGCTTTGTCTTCACGATTAAGACCCACGGTCTGGCTCCACTGAAGGCGACATCATGTCGCCGGTTAAACATCGGCTCCACTTTGAAAAGACCGCCCTTGTTATGCAATCAGCAAAGGTCGTTTTCTTTTTAAGGTTTTGCCATCTGCGCTGGACATCTTTCAAACGAAAAAACTTTTCCGTCAAAAGACGATTAAACGAGTTACCTCGTACCAGCGGTCTTTGACGGCGGTTGCAAGAAAGCCTCGCAACCACCCAAAGCCCTCGAGACCTCACGGTCTCTAAATAAATTCCTGTTTTTTAAGCAACGGTCGACAGGTCGACCTTGACGCCAACGCCCATCGTCGAGCTCACGGCGCACTTCTTCAGGTAAACGCCCTTCGAGGAAGCGGGTTTAGCCTTGTTGAGCGCGTCAAGGAGCGCCTTAAAGTTCTCTTGAAGTTTTTCGACTTCAAAAGAAGCGCGTCCGATACTCGCGTGGATGATGCCGGCTTTGTCGGCGCGGAAACGCACCTGACCGGCTTTGGCGTTCTTGACGGCCGTGGCGACATCAGGCGTCACGGTACCGACTTTCGGGTTCGGCATTAAGCCGCGCGGACCGAGAATTTGGCCCAACTGACCGACGACACGCATCGCGTCAGGCGAGGCGATCACGACATCAAAGTCCATTTCACCCGCTTTGATTCTTTGCGCGAGGTCGTCAAAACCCACGACGTCCGCACCGGCGGCCTTGGCTTCGTCAGCCTTAGCGCCTTGCGTAAAGACCGCGACGCGAACGACCTTGCCCGTGCCCGCGGGCATCACGACGGCGCCGCGAACGGCTTGGTCGGATTTACGAGGATCGATACCGAGCTGAACGGCGACGTCGATACTTTCGTCAAATTTCGCCGTAGCGGTTTTCTTCACGAGGCTTAAAGCGTCGGTCACGGCATAAAGCTTTTGACGTTCCACTTGGGGAACGAGTCCCTTCATACGTTTGGTCATCGCCATGATTTATAGACCCTCCACGGTGATGCCCATCGAACGGGCGGAACCGGCAACGGTTCTGACGGCCGCATCCATATCGGCAGCGGTCAAGTCAGGCATCTTGGTCTTGGCGATTTCTTCGGCTTGCGCGCGAGTAATCTTGCCGACCTTGACGGTGTGCGGGGTCGAAGAACCCTTCGTAACTTTGGCGGCTTTCTTGATTAAAACGCTCGCCGGAGGGGTCTTCATGATGAAGGTGAAACTCTTATCAGCGTAAGCGGTAATCACCACGGGAATCGGAAGACCGGCTTCCATATTCTGCGTCTTAGCGTTAAACGCTTTGCAAAATTCCATGATGTTGAGACCGCGCTGACCTAACGCGGGGCCGATGGGAGGCGAAGGATTAGCCTTCCCGGCCGGGACTTGTAGCTTGATATAGCCTACAACTTTCTTAGCCATTTGAGGTTCCTTATAGGTTTTAGCGCTCGCGCGGTTTTCTCCCCGCGCAAAGCTCCCTAGGGTTGATAAAAAAGTGAGCAGACTATTATGCCAGCATTTTTTGCGTTACGCAACCGACAATGCGTCTGCTCACGAAAATCAGATTTTCTCGACTTCGGAAAAAGCGATGTCGACAGGCGTCTCGCGACCGAAAATCTCGACGGAAACGCGTAAACGATTTTTTTCGTAATCGATATCGACGATGCGACCCGTGAAGTCCTGGAAAGCGCCTTCGCGAAGACGAACTTTCTCGTCGATCGCGAAACTCACCTTGGGACGCGGCTTTTCGGCCGATTCGTCTTGGGTGTGCAAAATCGCTTCGATTTCATGCGGGGCAAGGCTCGCGGGTTTATTACCACCCAAAAAGCCCGTCACCTTCGGTGTGTTTCTCACCAAATGCCAGGTGTCGTCCGTGACTTCCATTTGCACGAGCACGTAGCCCGCGTACATACGACGCTCGGTTTCGACGCGCTTATCGTTTTTGACTTCGACGACTTTCTCAATCGGAACGAGCACTTCGCCGAATTTCGCGCGAATCTCGTCAGGGGCGCGCTCGATTCTGTCGATTAGCGAGCGCTGAACGCTTTTTTCCATGCCCGAATAGACATGCACCACATACCAACGCATCGCCGTGGATTTCGTGACTTCGCTCATACCTAAACTCCAACGTGATGGCGACGGTTATTGGCCCATGGCCAAGAGAACGTCATACAAGCCCCATTCGATAATCTGATCGATGAGGAAGAGAAATAGCGCGACACTGACGACGACGGCTAAGACGACACCCGTCGAAGTCATCGTTTCTTTACGACTCGGCCAAATGACGCGACGAAGTTCCGTCCAAGAATCGGCACCGTAAGCGATAAAGCGTTTGCCCGAAGGGCTTAACCACGCCACGACGACCGCGGCGACGAGTCCGCCCAAAAGGCAACCCAAGCGAACGAGCATCGTCTCTTCGCTCAAAAGGCTGAAACCGCACACGGCGCATAGCGCGAGAACCGCTGCGAGCGTCACGAGCATCGTGTCGAACGTTTTACCTTTTTCTTCCGCTTTCGCGTTTTGATTGTTCATATGTTTATCACACAAAAATTACAGCCGGCAACCAAGCGTAAATTTCACTTTACCTATTGACGCCGATACCGCGGTGCTTATTTTCCGCGGTATATGTCGTAAGCTTCCTGGCAGGGGCAGAAGGAATCGAACCCTCAACCTACGGTTTTGGAAACCGTCGCTCTGCCAATTGAGCTATACCCCTGTTAAGGTCCGACTGAGAATCAGTCGGACCTCAAAGCCTTTTACGTTTAGGCGATGATCTTGGCGACGACGCCGGCGCCGA
>DNBE01000065.1 GCA_003543795.1 Sutterella sp. | reverse complement strand
GTTATCTCGTGACGCCTTCGGGCATGATTTACGAGAAGATGACCTATGAAGACGTCTGCTTAATCGACGGGAAGTGTCAAGTCATCGAAGGGCGTCGCAAGCCGTCGTCAGACTCCGCCGCTCTCGTTTATATTTTCGAGCAGATGCCGCAAATGAACGCGGTCATTCATACGCATCAACCGTGGGCGACCGCGGCAGGCTTTGCGGTCGATGTCATTCCTGATTTTCTCGTTACCATCATGGACGCTTGCCACAACCCCGTGCAAGTCGCGCCCTTTACGCCGTCGTCCGCAATCGGGATGGGGGAATTGGCCGTCCAATACGCTGGTGATTCGCTTGCCGTTATTTTGAAGCACCACGGTGTCATTACCTGGGGGCAAGATTTAGAAGAAGCGCTTTACGCTGCGGTCTACCTTGAGGAATCCGCTCAAACCTTTGTCTTAGCTCGCGCGATGGGCGCGACGATTCCGCCTTTAGATCCGGAACTCATCGCTCGCGAGAAAAAAGGTTGGGAAACGTACGGCCAGTAACCCTTCTCCCAACTCGCACCCGAATGTTTAAACTTTCGGAATCGTGGATTTTCGAGTGCGAATTTTGATGGGCAGTTGCTTTAAAAACCTTCTTTTCGGCGCGACCTTGGTGCTTTCCTTTTTGCCCCAAGGCGCGTCCTCTTGCACAACGATTATCGCGGGAAACCTTGCGACCGTCGACGGTACGATTTATGTCGCAAGAAACGCCGACAATTCGCCTTTAAAAGTTCCTTACTATCTTTTTCACGAAGCAAGTACCAAGGGACCGACGCGCTATAGCACGCGAGCTAAAGGCGGCGTAAACGACTTTACGATTACGCTTCCGGCGAAAACGCTTGCCTATAGTTCGATTCCCAATTGGAAAACCAAGATTCACGGCGCGGCGGGCTTTAATTCGGCTGGCGTCGGGATTTCGGCAACCGAAACGATTTATATCAAGCCCGAAGTCTTAAAAAAGGACCCCTTTAATACCCGAACCGGTATCACAGAAGACGATATCGTCGACGTGATTCTCGCACAAGCGACTTCAGCTAAAGACGGGGTCAGGATTTTGGGCGAAATCATCAAACAAAAAGGCGCGGGTGAGGGGTTCGGCGTGGCTTTCGTCGACGCGCGTGAGGCGTGGTACTTGGAGACGGCATCGGGTCATCGTTGGATGGCAAGACGCGTTCCGAACGATTGCTATTTCGTTGCCGCCAATCAAGGGCGTTTGCGCGACTTTCGCGCTTTTGACCCTGACTTCGCGGGGTCGGTCGACCTCATCGATTGGGCGCAAAAAGAGGTTTTTTTTAAAGGAAGCCCTGAGGCTTTCGACTTTACGGCCGTTTTTCATCGAAATGACGAGCGAGACTATCGCGAAAACGCGCCTCGCGTTTGGCAGGCACAACGTCTTTTGACGCCTTCGAAAGCGCGCGAATGGAGAGATTCTCGCGAATTACCGCTTTTCGCGAAAGCAGATCGCAAAATCACCCTTGCCGATATCAAACGCGTTCTTCGAGACCATTACGCTTCAACCATCTATGACCCATATACCGAAGGATATAGACCTCAAGAATCGCTTCGACCGATTTCGATTTTCGATTGCTACCAAAGTCATATTTTGACCGTAAGACCGAACTTACCCGAAGAAGTCGGCCATGTCACGTGGTTAGCGCTCGGAATGAGCGCGTTAAGCCTATATGTGCCTTTTTATCAAGGTTTTCACGATATTCCGAAAGCTTACCAAACGGGAACGGAGAGGCAAAAAGCAGGTTCTGCTTATTGGCTTTTCAGGCGCATTCAGACGCTTGCGATGGCTGATTTCGCTCATTTAAAGCCTATCGTTCGCGAGGTCTTTGACGCGTTTGAAGACAAAACGATTGCTCGCATGCGGCGCTTTGAAGCGAACTATCTTAAGTTACGCCAAAACAACCCTCGTAAGGCCGCTACGGAACTCACGCGCTTTAATCGAGAAATTATCGAGGACGCTTTATCTTGCGCGCAAGCCTTAGCCGACAAGCTCGAAGGCCTTGCGGCAGAAGCCGTTTCAAAGCGAGACAGAGCGCTTAGAAAGTAATGGCTTGTCAGCGTTTAAAGCGATAGATTTCAAGCCAGGGGCGGCCTGCCGCCTCATAAAAATCGATTTCCCCGCCTTGATCGCCCGTGACCCAATCGCCGCCTCTCGGATTTTGAACGCCGCGCGCTTCGACCGTTTTCCCGTCTCCGATATAAATCGCGACGTGCCCTTTGGCATAAAGGACGTCACCGCGCTGAAGTTTCATGACGCCTTCTTTATAGGGGATGATTTCAAAGGGACCGGACGCGGGTAAGTCGTCACGCAAGGTATCCGAGTCGCCCGAGTATTGTTGGCCCGCATAGCGCTTCATAAAGGCTTCGCTTTTTTGCCAAGCGTCAATCACCGGAAAACCGCCCGCGGTAAAAGCGTGGTAAACCAAGGACGAACAATCGTAATCGGGTCCTTCGCGAGAACCGGTGTAGGGGTGCTTGGCAGAGGCGTTTTCCGCGCCTTGCGAGTAGCCGTGGGAAGCGTCCTTTGCGATCGATTGCGCCCAAAGAACGGCTTTTTCGACACGGGGGTCGGGCGCAACGTTAACGTGGCAGGCGCTACAGAAAGCAACGGTAATCGCAAATAAAAAGGCAAGTATCTGACGCATACAAAAATCTCGTTTTTTTAATGCCGCCATTATAAATGACGGGTCTTGTAAGGCAGGACGCGGTCTCAAAAGTAAATGCCTTCGGGGGCTATCACAAAACTTAAGTTTTCTGAATTTAGAAACGGGACGTTCGAAGTCGATTATCCCTATAAAGATTAAAAACCGCTCGTCCTTTAAAACTTTCTTTTTTAAGAAAGCCGTCACGGATATCCGCTTGATATCAAAGACTTAAAGTCGCGCGATAAACGTTGTTGCTTTTTTACATACAGCGTTTTGTGGCGAACGTTTTCCTTTTGATAGTCTTCGCCTCTTGCTCAAAAAAAAATGTTAGTTGAATTTCTCAGGTAGAGGAGAAAAAATATGCAAAATTTCCAAAAGTTCGATCAATATTTTGTCGACCCCCAACGTCCCGAACAGGGATTGACCGCAACGAGCGCTTCGTTTTTGGCCGGCCTTGCGAGCCAGGAATGTAAGCGCTTAAAGAAAATCGTCGAAGGGGCCACCTTTTACGACATTCATCTTCAAATCATGCTCGATGATAAGTCGCGCCTGATGCATAAAGGCAAAGACGCGACCTATCTCGAAGGCCTACCCGAAGTCGTTCGTCGCATCGGGGAGTTAACCGCTTTTATCGCTTATACGCATGAAGCGATTAAAGAAAAAGAGCGTCGCACGGAATATGTCGACGGGCTGATGTTTGAAGACTGGTTAGAGTTACCCGAAAATAAAGAAAAGAAGACTTTTTCCGAAGAAAAAATCGAAAAACCCGTCGCGCCTCAAAAGGCCGACGCGGTTGATACCGATTGGGCCAAAGCGCGTTTGAGCGTCAAGGAACTGACGGAGTACTTGATGAACGAAGCGCATGCGGCAACCATCGGCGAATTCGTTCATCCGAAAGGGGCTTTGGCTATTGCCAAAGACGCGCTTGCGGAAAAAATCGTGAACCCGATTCAGGCAAATGAAGACGGGACGGAAACGACCATCAAAGCATTCGTGCCGAGTGTCGATCCCGATTTGTTTTATCGGTCTTATAACCGGTTTC
>DNBE01000030.1 GCA_003543795.1 Sutterella sp. | reverse complement strand
TTTTTAACGGAGGTACGGCGCTCCTCCCCGGCATAAATGCAGAGGTTTCCGCGCCTATTTGAATCTATGAAATTGAGCGCATTGACTATTGCCGTTATCGCTTCGACAGCCGTCCTTTCGGGGTGTGCTTTCGTGCCGGCGCACTTCGAAGGGATTGCCACGGGCGAAATTCCTTCGGGTTATGTCGCGCCCGAGCGCACCGTGGGAGCTGTCGATCAGCTCGAAGAAGGCGCGCTACTTGAAAGCCCTGAGGTGTGGTTTGCGAGATGGAAAGATCCCAACATCAAGACGGTGGTTGAAGCCGCGCTTCAAAATAATACGACCGTCGCGAAAGCGCTCGCGAATTTAAGAAGTTCTCAAGCCGGGCTCGTCAGTACCACGGCCGCACTGTTTCCGTCCGCAAACGTCGGAGCCGACGCGGCCAAAAATCGTCGCAATCACGCTTCGACCGATTCTTATTCGGCTGACGTCTCTGGCAGTTGGACCTTTAGTTTCGGTGGCAAAGAACTTGCCGAGCGTCGCGCTTCTAACGCGCAAAGCGCCGCGGCGCGCGAAGACTTAAAAGACGCGCAGGCTGCCGCCGCGTCTCAGGCGGTCGAAGCGTATTTACGCATGGTTTTAGCCGACATCAAAACAAGAACCGCGACGGAAAACGCGGCGTATTTCGAGAAAACTTATAACCTCACGAAATCGAAATACGCAAACGGCCTTGTGGGCAAAGACACGCTCGATGCCGTCGCGTCTCAATTGCATAGCGCTCGCGCGAGCGCCGCGTCTGCCTCTCAGGCCTTAAAGCAAGCTAAGACGGCACTGATGACTTTGACTCACTTGCCGCTTACGACGCTTGACGCGATGAAAGTCGATACCGTGACCGAACCCGAAGCGGGGTTAGCCGCGAGAATTTCGGCTCGCACGATTGCGGCTAGACCCGACGTCGAATCGGCCAGGTTAAACGTGGTCGCGGCGATGGAATCGCTATCTGCGGCACAAGCTTCGTACTTACCCGACTTAAGGTTATCGGGTTCCTTCGGAACGCAGGCCGCGACCATCGGCGCGCTCGGGGCTTCGGGAACGAGCATCGGAGCCTTGATGGCGGCGCTTTCGGCACCGATTTTAAATTGGGGCTCGGTCTACGCCGATACCGAACGTAAGGCGGCGCAGCTTGATTCGGCACGAGCGCAATATGTCGACGCGCTTTTCGTCGCGCTTGAGGAAACCGAAAACGCGCTCTCGGCAATCGAAACGGGTTTGACCGAAAAGAAGGCTTCTCAAGAGGCGTTGCGCGCGGCTTCAAGCGCTCGCGCCATCACCGACGCCAAATACGCGGCAGGGCTAACGGATTACCTCGATTTATTGGAAAAACAACGCGCCTACATCTCGGCAAAGCAGACGCTAGCGACGGCGCAAACGCAATACGCGATTGCTCATATCGAGCTATACCGCGCCCTCGGCGGCGGTTGGGTAACGAGCACTAAGGAATAAAGATGAATCTACAAAGTCTTAAACAAAAATTACCGTCTTCGAAAAAAGCGTGGTTGATTCTTCTTACCGTCATCATTGCGGGCGCTTTGCTTTGGGTCTGGTTGACGCCCAAAGCCGCGGGAACGTATATGACGCGACCCTTATCCGTCGGGACGCTAAGCGTTGAAGTAAGCGCCAACGGGACGCTCGCGCCCGTCAGCACCGTCTCAATCGGTAGCGAACTTTCGGGTATCGTCTCCAAGGTCTATGTCGATGTAAATGACGAAGTCAAAGCGGGTGACGTTTTAATCGAACTCGATACGCAAAAATTGAAAGCCCAAGTGCGCCAATCGAAGGCCGCTTTAGGGATTGCCAAGGCTAAATTAGGCGAAGCCGAAGTCGACCTTCGCGAAATTCAAGCGAAGTACGACCGGATGGCAAAACTCAATAAACAAACGAAAGGTCAGGCGCCGTCCAAGCTTGAAATGGACGAGCAAAAAGCGAAAGTCGACCGGGCGAAAGCCGCGCTCGTGAGCGCTCAAGCCTCGGTCGAAGACGCCCAAGCGGCGCTCGAAACGAAAGAAACCGATTTATCCAAAGCTTTTATCAAAAGTCCGATCGACGGCATGGTGCTCGCGCGCTCGGTCGAACCCGGCTACGCGGTCGCGGCTTCCTTGCAAGCGGTCGAACTCTTAGAGATCGCAAGCGATGTTTCTAAACTCGAACTTCAAATCTCGGTCGACGAAGCGGATGTGAGCGCCGTCAAAATGGGGCAAAAGGCAAGCTTTACCGTGAGCGCCTATCCCAATAAAGACTTTCCCGCGACGCTCAAAAAAGTCTCCTTCGGTTCGACCACAACGAGTAACGTCGTGACTTATACGACCTATCTTGAAGTCGAAAATAAAGAACTCCTCCTGCGCCCTGGGATGACGGCTACCGCTCGCATCGAAACGCAGCATCGAGATCAAGCGCTTTTGATTTCGAACAAGGCGTTACGCTTTACGCCCAAAAATCAAACGTCTAAATCTGCGGTCGACTCCTTCATGATGCGCCCGGGGTCGTCCGGCGTCTCCAAAGTCGCTAAAGAAACAAGTAACGTCGGCGCGGGGCGGCAAAGAACCGTGTACGTGCTCGAACACGGGTCGCCCAAAGCCGTCTCGATTACGATCGGTTCTAGCGACGGGGTCTTTACCGAAGTGCTTTCGGATAATTTAAAAGCGGGCGATCAAGTCATCGTCGGACAAAGCGCGGCCAAGTAAAACAAAGGATACGAGAAAATGACTCACGCGCCTTTGGTTCAATTAATCGGTATTCGTAAGCGTTACGGGCAAGGAGAGGCGTCTTTTGAGGCGCTCAAAGGAATCGACTTTACAATCGAGCAAGGCGATTTCGTGGCCGTGATGGGACCCTCTGGGTCTGGCAAATCGACTTGCATGAATATTATCGGCGCGCTTGATACGCCGAGCGCGGGGCAATATCTTTTTAACGGCAAACATGTCGAAGCGATGACTTCAGACGAACGGGCGATTTTAAGGCGCACGAATCTCGGGTTTATTTTCCAAGGCTTTAATCTGCTCGCGAGAACGACCGCCGCGGAAAATGTCGAATTGCCCCTACTTTATCGCGGAATTCCCGCAAAAGAGCGTCACGAACTCGCTCGCAAAGCGCTCGATCGCGTCGGGCTTTTAGCTTGGGAACACCATACCCCTGCCGAACTCTCGGGCGGTCAGCAGCAG
>DNBE01000016.1 GCA_003543795.1 Sutterella sp. | reverse complement strand
CTATGGCCGGTAAACAAAAATAATGGATAACAATTTAAGTCTGACCGTCGGCGAAATCATCGCCGCGATTAAGCGGCAAAGCGGGGACGCTTTGCCGCTTACCCTATGCGGGCCCGAGCCGCAAGTGCGGTTTACGGGGATTAAGCCCTTAAATAAAGCGGGCGCGACCGATATCGCGTTTTTAGCTGACCCCCGATACTTAAACGAAGTGAAAACAACAGGCGCGGGTTTGGTCGTCATTCGTGAAGCCGATAAAGTCGCGCTATTTGGCGATACCGCGCCTCGCGCGATGCTTTTGTGTGAGAACCCTTACGCCTTCTTTGCGTACGCCTCGCAATTGATGGACGCGTTCTTACATCCGAGGCGCACCTTTATCCACCCGAAAGCCATCGTTGACGAAACCGCGAAAGTGGACCCCACGGCGCGCGTTGACGCGGGCGCGATTATCGAAGCGGGCGCACAAATCGGCGCTCATGCCCATATCGGGGCGGGTGCCGTCGTGGGGGCTGGTTCGGTGATTGGCGACGAAACCTATCTTCACGCGAATAGTACGGTCAACGCCGGTTGTCGCATCGGAAATCGCACCATCATTCATTCGGGCGCCGTGATCGGCGCGGACGGCTTCGGATTTGCGCCGCATAACGGCCGTTGGGTCAAGATCGCGCAATTGGGCGGCGTTCGTATCGGAGACGACGTTGAAATCGGCGCCAATACGTGCGTTGATCGCGGCGCGATTGAAGACACCGTGATTGAAGACGGTGTCAAACTCGATAATCTCATTCAAATCGCGCACAACGTGCGCGTGGGCGCGCATACCGTGATGGCGGGCGGCGTCATCGTCGCGGGGTCGACAAATATCGGGAGCCACGTGACGGTCGGCGGCTGCGCCACGATTAACGGTCACATCTCGATTCCTGACGGCGTGACCGTGGGACCCGCAACGGTGATTATCAGTTACCCCAAAGATAGCGCCTTACAAATAGGCTTTTATCCCGCGATGGAAAGAGGGGCTTTTGAGAGGAGCGCGGTTTTAATTCGCCATTTGCCTGAAATGAGGAAATCCCTCAAAGACGTGCAAAAAAGACTTGAAACGCTTGAGAAAACCAAGGAATAAAAATGCTTTTAGATGTGAATCAAATCGCGAATATTTTGCCGCACCGCTATCCTTTCGCTTTGCTTGACGGCGTGGAATCGATTTCCGAAGATTTAACGAAGCTTGTCGCGAAGAAAAACGTTACCTTAAATGAGCCCTTCTTCCAAGGGCATTTTCCGGGTTGCCCCGTGATGCCGGGCGTTTTGATTATCGAAGCGCTCGCTCAAGCTTGCGCCATTCTCGCGACTTATAACTTAAGTGAAGAAGAGCGCCACGACGGGAAAATTTTCTTTTTCGCGGGGATTAAAAACGCGCGCTTTAAAAAGCGCGTGGTGCCAGGCGACACGCTCGCGCTTCATGTCGAACTCAATTCCATGCGCCACGGTGTTTGGCTATTTACGGCGTACGCGGTCGTTGATGATGACATCGTTTGCGAAGCGACGATGACGGCCGCGCGCTCCGAACCGTAATCAAAAAGAAAAAAACAGAGGTACCCTATGCCGCAAATTCATCCCATGAGCGTCATCGATCCGAAGGCCGAGATTGCGAAAGACGCGATCATCGGTCCTTTTTGCGTCATCGGGCCTGATGTAACAATCGGCTCTGGCACGATTCTCATGAGCCACGTGAACGTCGCGGGAGTCACGACCATCGGCGCTCGCAATAAGATTTACGCGAACGCGAGTATCGGGTGCGACCCGCAGGATAAAAAGTACGCGGGCGAAAAAACGCGTCTAACGATCGGTGACGATAACGTCATTCGCGAAAACGTGACGATCGCGACAGGCACCGTCCAAGACGAAGGGATTACAAGTATCGGTTCAAGAAACCTCATCATGGCTAACGTTCACGTCGCGCATGATTGCAGGCTCGGTAACGACATCATCGTTTCCGTCGGGACGGGCTTTGCGGGGCACTGCCGGGTGGACGATTTCGCCGTCATCGGCGGCATGAGCGGCTTTCATCAATTTTGTCGCATCGGAAAACGTGCGATGGTGGGCGGGGGTTCTGCCTGCGTTATGGACGTGCCGCCCTTTTTAATCGCAAACGGCGCGCCCACCGAACCCCACGGCTTAAACATCGTGGGCTTACGTCGCGCGGGGTACGATAGCGAAGCGCTTAATGTCTTAAAGCATGTCTACCATATCGTTTACCGTGAAGGGTTGACGATCGCGCAGGCAATCGAAGCGCTTCAGGCGCTCTCCCAAAAAGAAACGGCGCAAGCGGCCGATATTTTGGCGTTCGCGAACTTCTTAGCAACAAGCGAACGCGGCATCATCCGTCCGAAAGGATAGCCTCGCCATGACTAACCCCTCGCTCGTATGGCTTGCCGGTGAGGCTTCGGGGGACTTTATCGCAAGTCTTGTCATGGCGGACATCAAACGCGCCTACCCCGAGATTTCGATGGCGGGTATCGGCGGCCCGAAGATGGTCGCGTCTGGCCTTGACGCCTGGTACTCTTCTGACCTTCTTTCCGTTCGGGGATACGTTGAAGTTTTAAGTAAGATTCCGCAACTATTATGGCTTCGCTCGACAATGGCGCGCCGCGTCATTCGCGAAAAACCGCTAGCCTTTATCGGGGTCGACGCCCCCGACTTTAATCTCGGGCTTGAGTTGAAGCTTCGTAGTCAATCGATTAAAACGATTCATCTCGTTTGTCCCGCGTTTTGGGCGTGGAGAGCCAACCGTATCCACACGATCGCGAAAGCCGTAGACCACATGCTTTGCATCTTTCCTTTTGAGAAAGCCTTGCTCGAAAAAGCTCACGTGCCCGCGACCTATATCGGACATCCCTTAGCGAGCATCATTCCCGAAAAGCCTGATAAAGAGGCGGCACGAGCTCGTTTAGGATTAAATGTCGAAGGCCCTTTATTTGCGGTGATGCCGGGGTCAAGACAAGCGGAAGTGAAATTTTGCGGTCCGGCCTTTTTTAAAGCTTGCGAAATTGTTTTGGGGTTTGACG
>DNBE01000147.1 GCA_003543795.1 Sutterella sp. | reverse complement strand
CCATGCCCATCGGCATGCCGGGGTGTCCCGATTTGGCTTTTTGCACACAGTCCATCGCAAGCGCGCGAACGGCGTTTGCCATTTGTTCGTAAGTAACGGCAGTATCAGTCATAAGATTTCGCAAGTTTTAAAAGGATTAAACCGCACAAAAGATGCACGAAAATACGGCAACACCCCAATTGTAAGGTATTGCCGTTAAATTTTTTGCGAAATTTTTAGGCAGAGCGCGCGTTAGCGATGCCGCGTTTTTAAATTCGCGATGACGTCGTTAATACTTAACCCTTCGGCTTCTAACAAAACGAGTAGGTGAAAAAGTAAATCGCTAGCCTCGTTTTTGAGTTCGTCTTGGTCGTGAACCGTCGCGGCAAGTGCCGTCTCAACCCCTTCTTCGCCCACTTTTTGCGCGATGCGTTTGGTACCCGATTCAAAAAGTCGCGCCGTATAAGAAGTCTTCGGATCTGCCGTTTTACGGCTCCTGATAACGTCTTCGAGTTCCCACAAAAATTGGCCCGCGAAAGTCGCTTCCGCAAAGCACGAGGCGGTGCCTTTATGGCACGTGGGCCCGTCGGGATTGGCTAAAACCAAGACGGTGTCTGCGTCGCAGTCGCCCGTGACGCTCACGGCATGAAGGTAATTTCCTGACGTTTCGCCTTTCACCCAAAGAGTTTGGCGAGAGCGCGAGTAAAAGGTCACAAGCCCCGTCTCGCACGTTTTTTGAAAGGCTTCTTCATTCATGTAACCCAACATCAAAACGCGCCCCGTTCGCGCGTCTTGGACGATAGCGGGAATGAGTCCTCCCGATTTCGCGAAATCGAGCGCGTCCGCGTTTTTGACTTCGATCATAGTCTTACCTCAATCTGTTCGTTTTTAAGATAGCGCTTTAATTGCGCGATATCGATGATTTTTTTATGAAAGACGCTTGCGGCAAGCGCCCCGTCCGCGCCCGCGCGAAACGCTTGCGCGAAGTGAACCATTTCGCCGGCACCGCCCGAAGCAATCAAAGGCACACGCGTGACGGCGCGTACACGCGCAAGTTGCCTCACGTCATAGCCCTTTCTCACACCGTCTTGGTTCATCATATTTAAGACGACTTCGCCCGCCCCTTTTTCTTGCGCGAAGGCAATCCAATCAAGCGTCTGCCAATTGGTGACGCGGGTTTTTGAGGCGTCTCCCGTAAATTGATTTACCCAATAGGTATCCGTTTTCTCGTCAAACCACGAGTCAACGCCCAAAACAACGCATTGGACGCCAAAGCGGTCGGCCAACCGCGAAATCAAATCGGGGTCGGCTAGCGCAGGAGAATTAATCGAAATCTTATCTGCGCCGAAAGCTAAAATCTTTTGCGCGTCTTCGACGCTTTTAATGCCGCCCGCGACCGCAAATGGAATGTCGATTACTTCGGCAACGCGCGCAATCCAACTTTTATCGACGGTGCGACCGTCGGCACTAGCCGTGATGTCATAAAAAACGAGTTCGTCGACACCTTCCTCGCTATAGCGTTTGGCAAGTTCGACGATATCGCCCATGACCTCATGGCCTCGAAACTTCACGCCTTTGACGACAACGCCGTCTTTGACGTCTAAACAAGCGATTATGCGTTTTGCCAGCATCGCACCGCCTCCGCAACCGTAAAGCGATTATCTAAAAGCGCTCGACCGATGATGACGCCCGCGACTCGCGTTTGACGAAGGCGTCTCAAGTCCTCTAAAGACGAGATTCCGCCCGAAGCTTGGATGGCAACCGTCGGGTAGCGCTCGACTAGCGCTTCATAGAGTTCGACATTGGGCCCTGCCATCATGCCGTCTTTAGAAATATCGGTACATAAAACGTGTTTTAAGCCCGAACGTAAATAGCGATCGATTACGCGATCGATCGCGATGCCCGATGTTTCTTGCCAACCGGCAGTCGCGACTTCGGGGACACCCTCGCGAATTCTGACGTCAAGCGCAAGAACGAGACGATCCGCGCCGAACGTTTTAAACCACGAAAGAACCGTTTCGGGAGTTTTCACCGCAACTGAGCCGATGACAACACGGCTTACCCCGGCGTCAAGCAACGCGCGGACGTCTTCTTCGGTTCTCACGCCCCCGCCCGTTTGTAGCGGAACGTTAACCGCTCGAGTAACGCGGTCGATGACTTCAATTTGGCGCTTCGCGGGGTCTTTCGCGCCGTCCAAATCCACCAAATGAAAGTAACGAGCGCCGTCAGCGGCGTAGCGCGTAAATTGTTCGACGGGATCTAAAGCAAAGCGCGTCTTTTGCGCGTAGTCGCCCTGCTTTAATCGAACGACCTCGCCTGCGATTAAATCGAGCGCGGGGATTATCATGCCGCCTCTAGAAAGTTCGCGATGAGTCGCGCGCCCGAAGCGCCCGACTTCTCGGGGTGAAACTGAACGCCGTAGAAATTGTCTTGCCCGACGGCTGCCGAAAACGCTTCTCCGTAATCGCTTCGCGCGATGGTGTAAGACCCGACCTTTACCGCGTAACTATGAACGTAATAAAAGTACGTTCCTGCCTTTAGGCCTTTAAATAAAAACGCGTCCTCATCAAAAAATGTCTCGTTCCAACCCATATGCGGTAACGGTAACGACCCCGTTTGCATAAGACGCACGTCGGCCGCAATGACGCCCAAAAGGTCCACCCCTCCCGTTTCCTCACTTTTTGCGCACAAGGCTTGCATCCCGAGACAAATCCCTAAAACGGGTTGACGTATTTCGCGAATGGTGTCCGCGAGATGCCTTTCTTCAATCATTTGCATCAAAGCGGCAGCCGTTCCGACGCCAGGCAAAAATAAACGCGACGCGCTTTTAATTTCGCGCGCGTCGGCTGTCACCGTCGGGTCGATTCCGAGGCGCTTAACGGCGTTAACCAAACTTCTTAAGTTCGCGCACCCCGTATCGATAATCGCGACACGCCCGGTCATGCAATCACCCCTTTACTAGAAGGAAGCGCATCGCCCGTCACGGCAATCGCTTGCTTCAAAGCTCTCGCAAACGCCTTAAATAGGGCTTCTGCCATATGGTGGTCGTTGCCCTTTGTAACTTCCATATTAAGCGTCAACCCCATACTAAAAGCGAGGCTTCTAAAGAAGTGCTCCACGTTTTGCGTCGACATCTCGCCCACTTTCGGAAACGTAAAAGGAGCGCTAAAAGTGCAATAGGGACGCCCCGAAATATCGAGCGCGACTTGCGCTAAACATTCGTCCATCGGTAAAACAAAGCCGAAACGGGTAATGCCGCGTTTGTCTCCCAAGGCTTCTTTGAAAGCAGCGCCCAACGCTAAGCCCACGTCTTCGACCGTGTGGTGGTCATCGACCTCAATGTCGCCCTTAGCCTGAATCAGTAGGGTAATCCCCGCGTGGGTCGCGATTTGGGTGAGCATATGATCGAAAAATCCGATGCCCGTACTAATGTTTGACGCGTCACTTCGATCTAAAAAAACTTCAACATCGATATCCGTTTCTTTGGTTTTGCGGCTGACATGCGCGTGACGGTCGGGCTTTGTGAGGCACTTAGCAATCGCCTCCCACGGATTATTTTCTCGATTGTAGCGAATGCCGGTAATGCCCATGTTTTGCGCTAATTGAAGATCCGTTTCGCGGTCTCCGATGACATAGCTCGCGCTCTTATCGATGGCGCCAGGCGCGAGATATTTAGTCACTAGCCCCGTTTTGGGTTTACGGCACGCGCACCCTTCGTCGGGTCCGTGCGGGCAAATAAGGACTTCGTCAAAGGTGACGCCTTCGCTTGCGAAAACGTCAAGCATCAGTCGATGCGGTCCCTCGAAAGCTTCGAGCGGGAGTTTTTCCGTTCCGAGATAGTCTTGGTTTGTGACCATCACGAGATGAAAACCGGCGTGAGCGAGGCTTTTGAGCGCGCCGATTACCCCCGCTTCAAAGCGAAGGCGTTCGTAGCTATCGACCTGGAAAGTGTCTTTAGGCTCATCGATGAGCGTTCCGTCTCGATCGATAAATAAATACTTCGGCGCCATAGCTGTTCCTCTTTGTCTTTAAATGATGCCTTCGATGGCTTTTAAAACGGCCTCGATTTCGGTTTTAGTGCCGACCGAAATCCGAAGACAGTTTTTAAGTCCCGGCATATGTTGTTGATCTCGAATATAAATATCCGAGCGAGCCAAGCCCGCCATGATTTTATCGGCATCTTTAAATCGCACGAGCGCGAAATTGGCGCTTGCTTCAAAGACTTTCTCGACTTGGGGGAGTTTTTGAAGGCCTTCGACCAAAAGCGCGCGATTTTCTTTCGTGGTAACGACCCGCGCGCGCATCGCGCGAATCCCTGCCTCTGATAATGCCTGCTCGGCAATGTCCGCAACGGCAATCGAAACGGCGTAAGGGTCGATGACGGTCGTCATCGCTTCGATTAAATCGGCGGCCCCTAGCACAAACCCGCAACG
>DNBE01000131.1 GCA_003543795.1 Sutterella sp. | reverse complement strand
ATCGCCTAACGCTTTTTATGTGGTTTTCTTGTCAAGGCCTCGTGCCTTGACAAGATTTGAGGGGCAGGGTTAAACTCTGCCTTCCTCAAATTTTGTTCTTTACCGTTCTTTTTAAGGAAAACGATTATGCAACAGCGTATTCGCATTCGCCTTAAGGCGTTTGATTACAAACTGATTGACCAGTCGGCGCAAGAAATCGTCGACACGGCCAAGCGCACCGGCGCCGTGGTCCGTGGTCCGGTTCCCCTTCCCACTCGCATCCAACGATTTGATATTTTGCGTTCGCCGCACGTCAACAAGACGAGCCGCGACCAGTACGAAATTCGTACCCATCAAAGATTGATGGATATCGTCGATCCTACCGATAAGACGGTTGACGCCTTGACCAAGCTCGACTTGGCTGCCGGCGTGGATGTGGACATCAAGGTTGAATAAGTTCGTCGCGCGGCTTTGATCCAAAAGGCGCGCGTTTCATCGCCAAAAAATATCCTCTGGCGGCCTCCGCCAAGACGATAAACAATAATTCCCGGCCAATCGTAGCCGGGGTGGAGATAAAAATGAGTGATAAGCTCGGCTTAGTCGGTCGCAAGGTCGGCATGATGCGGGTTTTCGCCGATGACGGCACCTCCGTTCCCGTGACGGTGCTCGAAGTTTCCGGCAACCGCGTTACGCAGGTCAAAACAGTCGAAACCGACGGCTACAATGCCATTCAGGTCGCGTACGGGCACAAAAAGCCCTCACGCGTCAATAAAGCACTCGCGGGTCACTACGCCAAGGCCGGTTTAGAAGCTGGTGAAGTGCTCAAAGAGTTCCATGTCGAAGATGGCGCTTCCTATAAAGTAGGAGACGCGCTCGGTGCCGATATGTTCGCCGCCGGAGACAAAGTCGACGTCACGGCCGTGACGATCGGTAAAGGTTTCCAGGGCGCGATCAAGCGTCACCACTTCAATTCCAATCGCGCGAGCCACGGTAACTCCGTGACGACGAACGCGCCGGGTTCCATCGGTAACCGCCAGGATCCGGGTCGTGTTTTCCCGGGCAAGCGCATGGCCGGCCACCTCGGTGCCGCGCAGAGAACGACGCAAAATCTCGTCGTCGTGCGCGTGGACGCCGAACGCGGTCTTTTGCTCATTCGCGGTGCCGTTCCCGGCTCCAAGGGTACGAACGTTGTCGTTCGCGCCGCCGTTAAGGCTTAAAGGAGTAGGCAACTATGGAACTTCATGTTTTAAACGAACAGGGTCAGGATGCCGGCACGATGACGGTTTCCGATGCCGTTTTCGGACGGGAATTTAACGAAGCCCTGATTCATCAAATCGTGGTCGCCTATCGGGCCAACGGCCGTTTCGGGACTCGCTCGCAGTTAACGCGCGCCGAAGTCCATCATTCGACGAAAAAGCCCTGGCGCCAAAAAGGTACGGGTCGTGCCAGAAGCGGCATGACGAGTTCTCCGGTCTGGCGCGGAGGCGGCAGAACGTTCCCGAATAAACCCTTCGAGAACTTCTCGCAAAAGGTCAACAAAAAGATGTACCGCGCCGCGATGGCGAGCATCTGCTCGAAGCTTGTCGCCGACGGTCGTCTCGTTGTCCTTGAATCCGTGACGGCTGAAACGCCGAAGACTCGTGAATTCGCGAAAAAGCTCAAGACGCTCGGTCTTGACGATGCTTTAATCGTCGTCAAGAACTACGAAGAAAACGTTCTTTTAGCCTCGGGCAACATCAAGAACGTCTTCGTTCTCGAACCTCGCGAACTCAATCCGTATGATCTGATTGCCTACAAGAAGGTGGTCGTGGCCAAAGACGCCATCGCCGACCTCGAGGAGATGTGGGGATGAATAAAGACAGATTAACGCAAGTACTGATCGCCCCGATCGTCTCCGAAAAGAGCACGATGCTCGCTGAAAAGCGCAATCAGGTGGCTTTCCGCGTGGCGCCCTGCGCTACTAAAGACGATGTTCGTCAGGCCGTCGAGACGCTCTTTAGCGTCAAGGTCACGGGCGTTCAAGTCGTCAACATCAAGGGTAAGGCCGGGCGCTTCGGGCGCTTCAACGGCAAGCAAAGCGACATTCGCAAAGCTTATGTCAGTCTTGCCGAAGGCCAGGAAATTAACTTTGCAGAGGTGAAATAATGGCTATCGTCAAACTTAAACCGACAAGCCCGGGACGCCGCCACGCCGTCAAGGTCGTGGTTGAGGGCCTTCATAAGGGCAAGCCGTATGCGCCCCTGATTGAAAAGATGAATTCCACGGGCGGTCGTAACCACTCGGGTCATATCACCTGTCGTCATAAAGGCGGCGGCAATAAGCGCGCCTACCGTATCATCGACTTCAAGCGTGATAAGGACGGCGTGCCCGCTCGTGTCGAACGTATCGAGTACGATCCGAACCGTTCCGCTCATATCGCGTTGGTTCTTTACGCCGACGGCGAACGTCGCTATATCATCGCCCCGAAAGGTTTGGCGGTGGGCGCGAGCATCGTGAGCGGCGCCGAAGCCCCGATTGCCGTGGGTAACACCCTTCCCTTACGCAACATCCCGATCGGTACGACCGTGCATTGCATCGAGCTTTACCCCGGTCACGGTGCGCAGCTTGTGCGCTCCGCGGGCGCTTTCGCGCAGCTCATCGCTCGCGACGGCGAATACGCTCAGATTCGTATGCGTTCGGGTGAAGTCCGTCGCGTGAGAACGGATTGCCGCGCGACCATCGGTTTGGTCGGTAACGAAGAAAATTCGCTTCGTGAATTCGGCAAAGCCGGTGTCAAGCGTTGGATGGGCATCCGTCCGACGGTTCGCGGTGTCGCGATGAACCCGGTTGACCATCCGCACGGCGGCGGCGAAGGCCGCACCGGTACCGGCCGCGCGCCGGTGACGCCTTGGGGACAACTGACCAAGGGTTATCGTACTCGCAATAGCAAACGTACCGATTCCATGATCGTTACGTCGCGTCATCACAAGTAAGGGGGCTTCGAAATGTCTCGTTCGTTAAAGAAAGGTCCGTTCGTTGACGGACATTTAATGGATAAAGTGGAAGCTTCGCAGGCCAGCCGCGATAAACGCCCGGTCAAAACTTGGTCGCGTCGTTCCATGATCGTTCCGGAAATGGTCGGTCTGACGATTGCCGTTCACAACGGCCGTCAGCACGTTCCCGTTTATATCAATGAAAACATGGTCGGTCACAAATTGGGTGAATTCGCCTTAACCCGTACCTTCAAGGGTCACGGTTCGAACGACAAGAAGGAGTAATAGAGCATGCAAGCAAAAGCCAGTGCCCGTAGCGTCCGTCTGTCCGCTCAGAAGGCCCGCCCGGTTGCCGATCTCGTTCGCGGTAAGCCCGTCGAGAAAGCGCTCAATATTTTGAACTTCACGCAAAAGAAGGCCGCGGGCCTTATCGCGAAGGTTCTCGAAAGCGCGATTGCCAACGCCGAACATAACGAAGGCGCCGACATCGACACGCTCATCGTTGAAGAGATTTATGTTGAGAAAGCGGCAACGCTTCGTCGTTTCGGCGCTCGTGCCAAAGGGCGCGGGACCCGTATCAACAAACAAACCTGCCACATCTACGTCACCGTCGGCGACGCGAAGGTGCGGAAGTAAGGATATATCATGGGACAGAAAATTAACCCTACCGGATTTCGCCTTCCCGTCACGCGTGACTGGTCGTCTCGCTGGTACGTCGAGCGCAGGGACTTTTCCCGTACGCTCGTCGAGGACTTGAAGGTTCGTGAATTTTTGTTAGGCAAACTGAAGAACGCTTCGGTAAGCCGCATCCTGATCGAACGCACGGCCGGTAACGCCCGTGTGACGATCTACTCTGCCCGCCCGGGCGTTGTCATCGGCAAGCAAGGTCAGGACATCGAAGTTCTCAAGGATGAAGTGCACAAGATGATGGGCGTTGCCGTCCATATCAACATCGAAGAAGTGCGTCGTCCAGAACTCGACGCTCAACTTATCGCCGAAGGCATTACCCAACAGCTCGAAAAACGCGTGATGTTCCGCCGCGCGATGAAGCGCGCGATGCAAAACGCCATGCGTACCGGCGCTTTGGGTATCAAGGTGATGAGTTCGGGGCGTTTAAACGGCGCTGAAATTGCGCGTACCGAATGGTATCGCGAAGGTCGCGTGCCGCTTCATACGCTTCGCGCCAACATCGATTACGGTTTCTCCGAAGCCAATACGACTTACGGCGTAATCGGCGTCAAAGTTTGGGTCTACACGGGTGACGAAGTCGCCTCCGAAGCCCCGAAACCCGCCGAAAAAGAAGAACGTCGCGCCAGACGCCCCGCGAGCGATCGCCCGGCTCGTCGTACGAGACGTCCGAGAGCCGAAGGCGAAGCCGCTAGCGAAGAAGCCAAACCCGCTCGCAGAGCGAAGAAGGCTGACGATACCACCGCCAAGGTTCGCACGCGCGCTCCTAAGAAAACCGAGAAAGCTGCCGAAGCCGCTGAGCCGGCCGCTACCCAAGACGGAGAATAATCGATGCTGCAACCGAACAGACGTAAATATCAGAAGGACCAGAAGGGCCGCAATTACGGCATGGCCACTCGCGGCGCCACGGTCGCCTTCGGAGAATTTG
>DNBE01000093.1 GCA_003543795.1 Sutterella sp. | reverse complement strand
CCCGCGCCGACGACGCTGATTTTGATTTCGGTCGGATTAAATTCCCGAACCGTTAAGTTGTTAAAGGCAAGCGCCGTGAGTGCCGCGCCTCGCGCCTGACCGAGCAACAAGGTTGAGGCGCCGTTCATATTGACGAAGACTTTTTCGCACGCGGCAAGATCGGGTTTGACGTCTTTGGCAACGGCGTCGACCTCTCGAAAGATAAAAGCTAAACGTTGCGCGAGTTCGCCTTTGGGGACGTTAATCACACCCGTTTTAACAAAGGTGACTTTGGGGCCCGCGACGTCGATTACGCCGAAGCCCGTATGAATGAGTCCTGGGTCGATACCGAGTATGCGCACGGGACTACCTCGGGAAACCGCCGGGCGGGAAACCGCCGCCCATACCGCCTAAACCGCCCATACCGGGGAATTTCGAACCGAAGGCGCGCATAAGTTTACCCATGCCGCCCGACTGCATCATTTTCATCATCGATTGCATTTGTTCGAACTGCTTTAAAAGGCGATTGACTTCTTGAACGGGGACGCCGGAACCCAACGCGACGCGTTGTTTACGGCTTGCTTTTAAGACTTCGGGGTGGCGTCTTTCGTAGGGCGTCATGGCGTTGATGATGCCCGAAGTTCTCGCGAGTTGTTTACGCGCTTTATCTTCGTCCAAGTCTTTTGCCGCTTGGGCAAAGCCTCCGGGGAGCTTTTCGAGCATGTCTTGAAAGCTCCCGATTTTATTCATCTGCTCGAGTTGGTTTTTAAAGTCATCGAGCGTAAATTTGCCGCCTTTTTTAACTTTATCGGCAAGTTCTTTCGAACTTTTCTCATCGACCGCTTTCTTGACGTCTCGCACGAGACCCACGATATCGCCCATGCCGAGGATTCGGTTGACAACCGCTTCGGCGTCAAAGGGCTCGAGCCCGTCGATTTTTTCGCTCACGCCCACGAACTTGACGGGTTTTCCGATCCGGTAGGTCACGGAAAGCGCCGCCCCGCCTCGCGCGTCGCCGTCAAGCTTGGTGAGAATGACGCCCGTAAGCGCCAATTTTTCATTAAAGGCAAGCGCCGCGTCGACCGCCGTTTGCCCTAGCATGGCGTCAGCTACGAAGAACGTTTCGACGGTTTTGACGATTGTCGATAAGCGTCCGACTTCATCCATCATCGCTTCGTCGACATTTAAGCGCCCGGCCGTATCGACGATGAGAACGTCATAAAAACGCGTTCTCGCGAAATCGAGCGCTTCTTTAGCGATGATTTTGGGCTTTAAGGAGGCATCGCTCGGATAAAAATCGGCGCCCGCCTGTTCGGTGACGGTTTTCAGTTGTTCGATTGCCGCGGCGCGATAAGTGTCGCAAGAGACAGTTAAAACTTTGCGTTTTTTCTCGGCAAGTAAATAGTGCGCGAGTTTTGCGGCGGTTGTCGTTTTACCCGCGCCTTGTAAGCCCGCAAGTAAGATAACGGCAGGCGGCTGGGTCGCGAGGTTGAGTTTTCGATCTTTTTCGGGAACGTTACCCGTGACGACTCGAACGAGTTCGTCGTGGAAGACACCGACAAGCGCCTGGCCGGGATTCAATTTTCCGACGACTTCTTCACCCAAAGCGCGAGATTTGATTTGGCTTACGACCTCGCGAACGACGGGAAGCGCTACGTCCGCTTCCAAGAGCGCGAGGCGGATTTCTCGAGTCATTTCACGCGTATTTTCTTCCGTGATGCGCGCTTGACCGCGCATGGTTTTAACGACATGAGAAAGCTTTTCAGATAGGTTATTGAGCATAAAGGACAATCCGAGAAATCCAAGGGAGCGTCTGCGCGAAAATGATTTTCCTCGCTAAACTATGCATTTTAGCAATCTCGGAACTGTTATTGAGGTTTTAGCGGTGGCAATGCTCAAAGTTCTCGTAATCGTTTTACTCGTCATCATCGTGGTTTTACTTCTGAAGCGCCGCGGGGGAATCTCGCGCGCGAGACCTCAAGCAAAAGAAGCCAAAACTTTGGTGCAATGCCCGGTTTGCGGCGTCTATTTTGAAGAAGGCTCGGGCTTCCCGTCACGGAAAGGAGAGACGTGCTCGAAAGCCTGCCAGGAGAAACTCAAATGATGATGATTGACGCAAACGGCTTTGCGCAAGGTGCCGTTTTGATTCCAAGTCCTTTTTTTGACGAAAGACCCGAAGGTGTCTTGCCTAAACTCGTTGTTATTCATTGCATATCGTTACCTCGCGGTCAGTACTTAAACGGCAACGTCAAAGCGCTTTTTACGGGAACGATCGATACGAGCGCGGACCCCTCGTTTGCCTCGCTTGAAGGCTTACACGTTTCAAGCCACTTTTTTATTGATCGCGAAGGAACGCTTTTTCAATTCGTGTCGACCAAATCGCGCGCGTGGCACGCGGGCGTTTCCTTTTTTAAGGGTAAAACGGGCTGTAACGACTTTTCAATCGGAATTGAGCTCGAAGGCGTCGATGACGATGTCTTTACAAGCGAACAATATGCGAGGCTTCACGAACTACTCGAGGCTATCCGAAACGCGCACGATAGCGTCCGATACGTCACGGGCCATAGCGATATCGCGCCGGGGCGCAAAACCGATCCGGGAACGGGATTCGATTGGGGACGAGTGGCGTTATCGGGGTTAGAGATCTGCCGAAATTAAAGACGCTCGTAAAAAGCTAAAGTTTTCGCGCTCAAGGTATAGCCTTGAGCGTTTTCGTTTTTGAGTTTGTCGCGCGCGACTAAATGCCCGAATCGGACGGCGCGAGAAATCGTCACGCCTTTGGTAAGCGCCGCGAGTAACCCCGCGCGAAACGCGTCGCCCGCGCCGATGACGCCTTTGACGCGCTTAAGAACCTTAACGGGGATTTGAAGTTTCTCGTCGCCGTTAAAAATCAAGGTCGAATTTTCCGAGCGCGTCACGATGACGGGCGGGTAGACGCGTCCGAAGTCCTTTTCCGAGGCATGGAGCACTTTTTTAAATGTCGTAAATTCCGCTTCGTTCATCGTGATGAGACAAGCCCCTCGCGCAAAAGTCTCTAGCGTTTTTTGATCAAGATAGTAAGCGGCGGGCCCCAAGTCGAAAACGTAAGGGATGTTCCGTTTTAAAAACGCTCTCACGTGGCTTTCCATGATGGGGACGGGGTTGGGCGTTAAAAGCGCGAGACAAACGCCTTGAACGGGTAGGGGCGTACGCGAGATGCGAGAGAGCGCCCCGTCATGAAAACTTGTCAATTGATTGCCGTCGCAATCGGTTGTGATGGCGCTCGAGGCCGTATAAGCGCGTTGAACGACTCGAACCCCGGCTGTTGTCATGCCGAGCTTTTTTAAGTGCCTTTCGTAGCTAGCGAAGTCTAAGCTTCCCGCCGCGCTCAAAATGACGGGGGCTAGGCCCAAAAGCGCTAAACCGTAAGCGACGTTACCCGCGCATCCGCCAAGCGTTTTACGCATGACGGGTGTTTGGAAAGTGAGATTGATTTTGCCGTCCGTTTCGGCAATCAGGTCCGAGAATCGGCCGCTAAAAGCGTACTGCGTATCGTAGGCAAGCGACCCTGAGACGGCAACTCGAATCATTGGATGGTGAGTCGAATCGTTTCGGGGGCGGTCGATTCGGAAAGCGTTACCGCAAAACCGCTGCGGATTTGTTCGCCCGCTTGAAATTCGGTTACGCCCTCGGGCATGTAATAAGACGGGACGATGGTTCTCTTGGCGATTAAATCTCCTTGCGCGCCGTTAATCATTAAAAGTAAATCGGGCGCGGGTAGGGGATCCGAACTCGGATTGATCAGCGTAAAACGAATAGCGTATTGGTGGTCTCTCACCCTTTCGAAAGTCGCATCCGCCACTTTAAAAGGCGACGGTTTCTTTGGCATCACCTTGCAAGAAAAGACCTTACAAGCTTTCTCGAAAACGGGTTCGGTTTGCGGGAACTTATTGAGGACGCGGTCGTTCATAAGGCAGACGCCCTGAACGGCAACGGCTAAGCAAAGAAGAATGCCCGCGAAAAGCCAGAATTTGGAAGTTTTCGGTTTTTCGACACGTTGCAATTCTTGAATCGGATGCTCGTCGGACTCGGGAACGACGGCCGCGACAGGCGCGGGCATCTCGGGCGGCACTTCGCTTTCGACTAAGGAAAGGCCGTCGGTTGCGTCTTGCGAGGCGTCGTTAATCGTCACGAGCGACGTCGGTTCAGAATTCTCGAGCGGTTCGGGCGTAACGGGCGCGAGCGTCGGTTCCTTCATCGTATCGAAACTTTGCATACGACGCGCCAATTCTTTCATTTTTTCGAGCGCGGCTTGCTGCTCGGGCGATAGGGCCGGGCGATCAGACGATTCGGGCGCGGCTTGCGGTTCGGCAACAGGCGCGGGTTCGGGTGCGGCCAT
>DNBE01000155.1 GCA_003543795.1 Sutterella sp. | reverse complement strand
AAATCAAAATCAGCGTCGTCGGCGCGGGTCGCGCAACGAAACCCCAAGTCCAGGCGATGGTGGGGGCGCTTCTCGGCATTACCGATAAACTCAAACCCGACGCGGCGGACGCCTTAGCGTGCGCTTTGACCGCCGCTCAATCGCTTCGTGTGCTCGAAGCGACCCAAGCGCAAAAGGTCGAAACGGGATTAGTGAGAAAGCGCCACGTTTCGGGTAAAAAATCACGCCGCGCTTGGGAGCATCTCGTGGGAGAAGGATCATGATCGCGCGCTTAAAAGGCACACTTTTATCTACCAATCCGCCTTTGGTTTTGGTTGACGTTTCAGGCATCGGCTTTGAAGTCGAAGTACCGATGTCGACTTTTTATAACCTGCCTGATATCGGGCACGAGGTCACGCTTTTAACGCACTTTGTCGTTCGAGAAGACGCCCAACTTTTGTATGGCTTTTTAACCGAAGCCGAATTGCGCGCGTTTAAGCTTGTCTTGAAAGTCAACGGCATCGGTGCCAAAACGGCGCTCGCGATTCTTTCGAGTTTACCCGTGGATACCTTGGCATCCGCTGTCGCGTCTCAGGATACGGGCCTTTTAACCAAGGTACCCGGCATCGGGAAAAAGACCGCAGAAAGGCTTCTTTTGGAATTAAAAGACAAGTTTGACGGCCTTGTCGTCACAAGTGCCCCTTCGGCTCGAAACGAGATTATCGAAGCGCTCGTTAACCTCGGCTACTCCCAAAAAGAAGCCGCGAAAGCCGTTCAAGACTTGCCGGTCGATATCTCGGTTGCGGACGGCATTCGCGCGGCCTTACAAAGTATGGTGAAATAAATCGATATGGACGAGCGCATTATTACGGCCGAGGCTCTCGGCGCAAACGAAGAAAATGTCGACCGGGCGCTTCGCCCGACGACGCTAGACGCCTACGTCGGGCAACCCAAAGTTCGAGACCAATTAAGTATTTTTATTCGCGCGGCTAAGCAACGCAGCGAAGCGCTCGACCATTTACTTCTTTTCGGGCCGCCGGGACTCGGGAAAACGACCCTTGCGCATATCGTCGCAAACGAAATGGGCGTTAATCTTCGCCAAACCTCGGGCCCCGTTCTCGAGCGCCCGGGCGACTTGGCTGCCATTCTCACGAATTTAGAAGAAAACGACGTCTTATTTATTGACGAGATTCATCGCTTGTCGCCCGTTGTCGAAGAAATTCTTTACCCCGCGCTCGAAGACTTCCAAATCGACATCATGATCGGCGAGGGCCCGGCTGCGCGCTCGATCAAACTTGATTTAAAGCCCTTTACGCTTGTGGGCGCCACCACCCGCGCCGGGATGCTCACGAATCCTCTTCGCGCGCGTTTCGGAATCGTCTCGCAATTGCAATTTTATGAAGTAGGCGATTTAACGAAAATCGTAAAGCGCTCGGCAAAGCTCTTAAACGTTTCGATTGAAGACGCGGGGGCGCTAGAAATCGCTAAACGCAGTCGCGGCACACCTCGTATCGCCAATCGCCTTTTAAGGCGCGTTCGCGACTACGCACAAGTCGTCGCGCCCGATTCGCCCGTTACGGCGAAATTGGCTGACGAGGCGCTTAAGATGCTTGACGTCGACTCCCAAGGCCTTGACGTTATCGACCGGAAGTTTTTACTTGCCATTATCGAGAAGTTTGCGGGCGGCCCCGTCGGGATTGATAACTTGGCCGCGGCCGTAGGCGAAGATCGCGAAACGCTTGAAGACGTCGTCGAACCTTACCTCATTCAGCAAGGGCACTTACAAAGAACACCGAGAGGGCGCGTGGCGACCGCGACCGCTTACGAGCATTTCGGGCTCGTGAAGACGCCCGCTAAAGGGCAAACGGCTGATTTGTTTTAAGTATTGCTCGAGTATCCTCGAAGGTGCTTTCCTTTTATAATGAGTTGATTTTCTAGCACGAGTTCGATTTTTTGTCGATGAAAATATTCAAAATTCCTGTTCGCATCTATTTTGAGGATACCGATACGGGAGGCGTTGTCTATCACGCCAATTACCTGCGCTACTTCGAGCGCGGTCGCACCGAGTACCTCAGAGCGTGCGGGCTCGAGCAATATGACATGATCGCGAGCGGTCGGTTCGTTTTCGTCGTATCCGACATTACGATCGCTTATAAACGCCCCGCCAAACTCGACGATTTACTCGAAATTCGTACGAGCGTCGAGAAAATGGGACGCGCGTCCTTTATTTTTAACCAAAGCGCCTGGCGAGGGGATGACCTGATTTGCCAGGCAAGCGTCCGTGTTGCAAGCGTAACCCCCGAGGGAAGGCCTGTTGCTATGCCTGAGGAGTGGACGACGCGCTTGCAAGCGAGTCTTGCAAATAACGAGTGAGTTCTAACTATGCCGAGTTCCGGAGATTTATCCATTTTGAGCCTTTTGACGCACGCTTCGGTCGTCGTGCAAGTCGTGCTCGCGATTTTGATTTTGTTGAGCCTTGTCAGTTGGACTCGAATCTTTCAAAAATTCTTCCAATTGCATCGTGCGCAACGCTTATCCGAAGATTTCGAAAGCCGCTTTTGGTCGGGAACGGAGTTAACGAAACTCTACGAGTACTCTCACTCGCACCGCGAAAACGCGGGCGCTCAAGAGCGAATTTTTGCCTCCGGCATGACGGAATTTTTAAAGCTTTCGAACCGCGGCGCAAATGAGGCGCTTGCGGGTGTCAGACGCGCTATGCGCGCGACTTACCAACGGGAAATGGATCGCTTGGAGTCGGGGCTTCCGACGCTAGCTTCCATCGGTTCGGTGAGCCCCTATATCGGTTTATTCGGAACGGTCTGGGGCATCATGAACGCTTTCACGGGGCTATCTGCCTTAGATAACGCGTCTTTAGCGACCGTGGCGCCCGGCATTGCCGAAGCGCTCGTTGCGACCGCTATCGGCTTATTTGCGGCTATCCCCGCCGTTGCCGCCTATAACCGGTTCGTCTACAACGTCGAACGGCTTTCCAACCGCTTCGAATCCTTTTCCGAGGAATTCCAAAACATTCTTCAACGCCAAATCGGGTGATCTATGGGAACGCTGAAATCGTCCTCTTCGGGTAAACGCCTGATGGCAGAAATCAACGTCGTTCCTTATATCGACGTGATGCTTGTGCTCGTTGTCATCTTGATGGTCGCGGCGCCTTTCGTGAACCCTTCGATCGTGAACCTTCCGAGCGTATCTAAAGCGCAAAAAGCGCCCGAAACCGTGATCGAAGTCGTCATTCACCCGACGGGCGCGATGAGCCTTAAAAAAGGGAAAAATCTCTTAGCGATCAATATGGATAATTTGATCGAGACCGTCAAAACGGCGCAAACCGAATACGCTTCGGCGCCGGTCGTGATCGCTGCCGATAAGCTTGTGACCTACGAGCACGTCATCGACGTTTTGAAACACCTTCAAGACGCGGGCATCGCCCGCGTGGGGCTATCACTTAAAGTGGAAAAATAATGCCCGACATCAAAGATAAGGCCTTACCCGAAAGTCATAAAACCGGGCGCGACTCCCCTTGGGGGACGTCTTTCGTGCTCGCGCTTTTTATGCACGGGTTTTTATTCGCGGGCCTTTTCTATGTCGTGCAATGGACAAGTTTAAGTGACGAAGTCGTCTATGCGGAGCTCTGGGCGCCAGAGACCGCGCCTTTAGCGAAAACACCCATCCCCGAACCGCCCAAAGTAAGCGAACCGACGCCGCAAGAAGAAGCGCCTCAAGAAGAGCCCGCTAAAGAAGTCGCTCAACAGTCGCCAGAACCTCTTCCCGATCCTGACGCGATCGCGCTTCAAGAAGCCGAAAAACAAAAAGCCGAGCAGCTCGCCAAAGAAAAGGCCGCCAAAGAAAAGGCTGAAAAAATCGCTCGCGCTAAGGCGCTTGCAAAGCAACTTCAAAAAGAAGATTTAAAGCAGATGGACGCTAATCGCGCGAGCGCTTCGGGCGTCGCCACCCCCAAAGGCGTGGCAAGCGCCGCTTACGCGAGCCGCATCATCCAATGCGTCAGAGCGCACTTAAATTTCCCCGTTACGGCCGATATGAAACCCAAACAATATATCGCCGTCTACGAGGTCTCGATTTTAGCGGACGGCACTCAAACGTCCGCCCCGAAACTGAAACGCGCGAGCGGCCTTCAAGCCTTTGATATCGCTGCCGAGCGCGCGATTCGTAGCTGCAAGTTCCCGCCCACTGAAACCCATAAACCGGAAACGCTCGAAATCCAATTCGACCCGGTCGAGATGCGAACTCATTAAAGGAAACCCCGTATGAAATTAACCAACGCTTTTGCCGATCATCTCGGAGTCGCCTACGGCGTCTGTATCCGAGATCAATTCCGATTCATTTTCCGTGAATTCGCGAGAACGGCTGGCTATAGCGTCCCGTTTTTAGATCTCTTTTTTATCCAAGAAAGCGCGCGATTCAGAGCGCTTTTAGCCGCTCACCTCGAAGCAGTCGCGGTGTTCGCGACGCTTGAAGCCTCGCCCGAAATCCGCGAAAACGACAAAATCGCGCGCAAAATCGCGTTTCAGACGCAATTGCAAACGGAAACGTTTCTAGCGAAAAAGCTCTTTCAAAAGATGGAGCAACCCGACCTTTCGGAGTATCTCGAAGCCAAAAAACGGCTCATGGATATCGCGTTTAAACCCGACGCGATGAAAAACGATATTTCGGACGCTTTTCTAGAAATTTTCCACGGAAAAGACAGTCCCAAAATCACCGAAGACCGCCGTTACGAATTCGCTAAACAAACCGGAATGGCGGCCAAAGCTTTCCGCGGAATCTTCGATGTCGCGTGTAAAAATTTCGCGACCGAGGCCAAAGCAGAGGGATAAGCACTTTTTTTGAGACTTTTTTTTAAAAAACTCAATGTTTTCGGGCTTTATAGCCTTGATTTTTTAGTTTGATTCGTAGATGATTAACATTGACGGAAAGGATGTTTCGGAATTTCCGAGCACCTATTCCTATTTTTTGTAACCAAGGAGATTTCCCCATGAACAAACAAGAACTTATCGCTTGCGTTGCCGAAGACGCCGACCTTTCCAAAGCGAAAGCTGCAAAGGTCGTTGATGCCGTTTTTGCTACGATTGTTGACGCCGTCGCCAAGGGTGAAGGCTTCCAATTAATCGGTTTCGGTTCCTTCAAGGCCGTCAAGCGCGCCGCTCGTACTGGTCGCAACCCCGCCAACGGCAAGACAATCCAGATCCCGGCCGCCACGTTACCGAAGTTCGTCGCTGGCGCCAAGTTCAAAGCTGCTCTTGCTAACAAGAAAGCCAAGAAAGCGAAGAAGTAATTCAGTCGAATCGTCTGAATAAAAAACCCGCGCTCTTTACGCGGGTTTTCTTTTGTCTATAAAAGTGTTAGACGAGGTGATTTTCGATACCGAATTCGGCGCACGCGTCCTTTAAGAAACGATTGGTGTTCGAGAGCATCTGTTCGGGATCGTAGAAAAGCTCGGAGTAAAGTTCGGCCGTAACGAACCCTTCCCAACCGTACATCTTGAAAATACGGATGATATCGGCCACAGGCAAAATGCCTTCGCCCAAACGCGTATGCGCGTCAGTAATGCCGTCGGTATTGCAGATATGGATGTAGTTAAGTCTGTCGCCGAGCATCTTAAAGTATTTACTTAAAGGCTCTTTCGTAATCGTGGGCGGCACGATATCCATCATGCAATAAAGGGCGGGGTCATCCACGTCTTCAATCATCGCGACGCAATCATCGACGGTCGCGACAATCGGGGACTCCATCGGGGTGAGCGGTTCGAGCGTGACGTCGACGCCGCGCGGTCTTGCGTAAGCGCAAAGCTCTTTTAAGGAGGCAACGGCATATTTCCAGATTTCACGGCGAGGCGTTTGGTAGCCCGGATGGTCGCAAACGACCAAAACGCGCGGGCATTCGATGCCGTTTGCGACATCGATTGCGCTCTTTAAGTAGCTCACCGCGTCTTCGCGTTCTTTGGGGTTGGGCGAACAAATGCAAACCGGCAAATTAATCGCGTTCGGGGTATACATCGGGACTTCGAGGTTAAAACGCTTTTTAAAGTCCAACACCCGTTGACGAACCTCTTCGCAATAGTCTGCGG
>DNBE01000088.1 GCA_003543795.1 Sutterella sp. | reverse complement strand
CCTCGACGAATTCGGCAATTTGTTTGGCATCAATCATGGTGTTCTCCTCAACGAAGCTAGCAATCAGAAAAAAACTTTCAAAGGCTGATTCGGGCTTGACTTCAAAACCCGAGATTTAAAAGCGTTTCGTTATCAATAATTTCGAAACGGACCTTAGATGCTTAAATTTATAAAAATTCCCGATTTAATCTGCAATTTAGATTAAATTGCGAGAACTTTTTATTAAGAGTTTTAATATTTCTAGAATCCCGGAAATCCGTTTTGAGGCCCGATAAAACGCGCGAGTTCGGGTGCGATTTCGCCCTTGATACCCTTTTTGATGCTTTCTCGAATCTTTCGCGCGAGATCTTCGTAGACCGGGTCCTTAAATAATAAAAACGTCTGCCTCTGAAGTCCGACCTCGGGTAGCGAGACGCGAACGCGATTAATGAGGTGCCTCACGGCAAATAAATTAAGGCTTGTTAAGACGCTCCACCCGAGGCCGCGACCGACGAGTTCCATACGAGGTGCTTCGGAGCTGATTCGTAAGCGCGAGTAGGCGGGAATACGGTGCTCCTCAAAAAATCGGTCGAAGTAAGCGCGGTCTTTAAATTCGGCGGTTGACCCCACAAACGGCAGGGCACGCGCGAGTTCGCAAATATCGTCGATGGTTTTAATGGGCGCGGTATAGGTTTTGGGGGTTAAAAAGAAAAACGCTTCGGCAAAAACGCGTTCGGATTTAATTTGCGGGTACTCGGGCAAATCTTTAGAAACGAGCGCCATATCGACTTCGTTTGTAATTAAGCGCTCGCAAGCCTCGAACGCCGACCCGAAGCAAATTTCGGCTCGGTGCGTGGCTTGATAAATCGGCTCGACCGCAAAGCGCATCAAATCGCCCGAAGTCGAATTCGAACCGATGAGTCTGAAATCGGCAAATCGGTTTTCAAGCGACCCGTTTTGGAAAGCACGCACCATCGTCTCGAAGTCGTTGACGCTTTGAGAGACCTTTTTAAAAAAAATCTTACCTTGGCGCGTCAACCGCATCGGTCGAGACGAGCGATCAAAAAGTTCGACGCCTAAGCGCTTCTCTAACCGCGCAAGGCTCAACGACACGCTCGGCTGCGTCATCTCGAGGCGCTTAGCCGCTTCGTTCATGTTGGGCGCCGAAGCCGCGACGCAAAAAACGCGCAAATCGTCGATATTGGGAAGCTTATTTCTCATGAGAGCCCGCCTTCGAAGGCCGAAACGACACTTAGCATATAAATTTTGACGAAGTCGAGGTAGTCCTCAACGCTTAATTTTTCGTTTGCGACGCCGCAGTCTTCAAGTAACAATCCCGGCCCGAAATTGGGAATCGGATAGTGATGCGCCTTCCAAATCGTGGCGGCATCAGACCCGCCGGGCATATAGTAAATGGGCGCGAAATCCCCTTTAATCGCTTGACGCGCGGCTTGTAAGCGTACAATATGCGGGTCGTCTTCGGCGATATCGAGAATCGGACGGTCGCTTGTGACTTCAAGGCGATAGGTAAAGGCTCCGTCTTTAGCCTTAAAGTCATCGAGAATCGTCGTAATTTCTTTGAGCGCCGCTTCGTGGGTTTCGCCAGGAATCAAGCGCCTGTCAATCCAAAACGTGCACCCCGTCGGGTGAACGTTGGGCGAATCTCCCGCGTTGATTTTCGTGACCGATAAGCAAGGCGACCCGTAAGCGGGGCTTTTTGTCATTTCAACTCGGCGCGCGAGTTCGTAAATCGGCCCCAAAACGCGTTGGGCTTTTTCAATCGCGTCGATGCCGAATCGGTAGGGTTGCCCCGCGTGTTGACCTACGGAGTCATAGGTCACCTTGACGCGCAAAATGCCGCCGTGAACGGGGGAAACGCGTCCGTAGGTCGGTTCGGTGCAGATGCCGAAGTCGGCTTTCATGAGGCCTTGCGAGACCATCCATTTGACACCCAACCCGCCTCCGTTTTCTTCGTCACACATCCACGTGCTTTGGATTTCGCCCGCGAAGTCAAACCCGAGTTCGCGAAGAAAAGTAATCGCCATGATTGAGGCACTCGACCCGCCCTTCATGTCAGTCGCGCCGCGCCCGTAGATGTTCCCTTCGTAGACGACGCCCGCCCACGGGCCGAAGCGCCCGGGGTCGTTCGAGTCGGGCGGGAACACGTCTAAATGCGAGCAAAATAAAAAGCGTTTACCTTTTTCACTACCTTTCCATGTGGCAATCAAATTCGGGCGGTTTTCAACCGCTTCGAATTTTTCGACCGTCAGACCTGCCGCTTCCAAGCGTTTGGAAACGGCAAGCGACACGGGGACTTCGTCTCCCGTGACGCTCGGTATTTGGAGCATTTCTTTTAAGCAATCAATCGAACGCTCGCGATTGGCGTCTGCGTAAGCGAACATTTTTTGGATATCGAACATGGTTTTCCTCGCGTTTTTCGCTTGAGAACGAAACCGATTGTAGCGCCTCTTTAAATCGTTTAAAGCCTTGTATTTGCTAGAATGCGCTCGTTAAGCATCCCCGAGGGACTTCAGACCATGGCAGATAAAGAGATTTTTGTAACGACGGCGCTCCCCTACGCCAACGGCGTTTTTCATATCGGACACATCATGGAATATATCCAGGCCGATATTTGGGTACGCGCGCAACGTATGACGGGAGCCAAAGTGCATTTCATGGGCGCGGACGACACCCACGGCGCCCCGATGATGATTGCCGCGCAAAAAGAGGGTATCACACCGCGTGAGCTCGTCGCGCGCATTGCAGCGACTCGCAAAGCGTATCTTGACGGCTTTCATATTTCGCACGACCATTGGTATACGACCGATTCGCCCGAAAATACCGAACTATCGCAAGATATTTTCTTGCGCCTAAAAGACGCGGGCCTTTGCTACACGAAAGATATCGAGCAGTTCTATGACCCCGTTAAAGGCATGTTTTTAGCCGATCGTTTTATTAAAGGCACTTGCCCCAAATGCGGCTCCGAAGACCAATACGGGGATAACTGCGAGAAGTGCGGCGCCGTTTACGCGCCGACCGAACTCATTAACCCCTACTCCGCCCTTTCGGGCTCAAAGCCCGAATTGCGGAAATCGACCCACTATTTCTTTAAGCTTTCCGACCCCCGCTGTCAGGCGTTTTTATCCGACTGGGTCAAAGGTAAAAGCCCTTCGGGACTACCTCACGTGCAAGAAGAAGTGCTTGCCAAAGATAATGAGTGGCTCGCGGACGGCAAATTAGGTGACTGGGATATTTCGCGAGACGAGCCCTATTTCGGCATTCCGATTCCGGGAGCGCCGGGGAAATACTTCTACGTCTGGCTCGATGCTCCTGTCGGGTATCTCGCGGCACTCAAACACTATTGCGAGGAAAAAGGGCTCGACTTTTACGGGATTCTTGCCAATCCCGCGACCGAACAAGTGCATTTCATCGGTAAAGATATCGTCTATTTCCATACGCTTTTCTGGCCCGTGATGCTTAAATTCGCGGGAGCTCCTTACAAGACCCCCGATAACGTTTTCGTGCACGGCTTTATGACCGTCGACGGGCGCAAGATGAGTAAGAGCCGCGGAACAGGTATTTCGCCCATGAAGTATCTCGAGCTCGGGATGAATCCGGAGTGGTTACGCTACTACCTCGCGGCCAAAATGGGTCCCACAATCGACGATATCGATTTTGCGAAAGCCGATTTCGTAAGTCGCGTCAATTCGGACTTAATCGGGAAGTACGTCAATATCGCTAGCCGCGCGGCGGGCTTTCTTGTCAAGCGCTTCGAGGGCCGTGTAAGCGCCGCGGCGGGCGATCACGAAATCGTCAAGGCTTTGACCGCGAAAGTAGCCGAAGTTCGTCGTTATTACGAAACGCGCGAATTTGCCAAAGCCATGCGCCTTGTGATGCAGTCGGCTGACGTCGTTAACGAATATATCGATGCCAATAAACCGTGGGAGCTTGCTAAAAAAGAAGGTGCCGAAAGTCTTTTACAAGACGTGTGTTCGGTCGCGCTCGAAGCTTTCAGGCTCCTCACCTTGATGCTCAAGCCCGTCCTTCCCGCGGTCGCGAAGACCGTCGAAGGCTTTTTAGGGTGCGGTGAACTCAACTGGGTTGACGCAGATAACCATCTGACACCTGCCGTTTCCGTGCAACCGTTTAAGCACTTGATGCAAAGAACGGAAATGGCGCAGCTTGACGCCCTTTTAGAAGCGGCGGCGCCGAACGCAGCCAAGGTCGAAGACCCGTTAGAAGCGGCCGGCATGGAAAAGATCCAAGACACCGTCACAATCGACGATTTCGCTAAATGCGATTTCCGTGTCGCGCGTATCGTCGCTTGCCGTAAAGTCGAAGGTTCGGAAAAGCTCCTCCAACTCACGGTCGACGTCGGTGAAGGGAAGACCCGAAACATCTTTTCCGGGATTCAGAAATCCTTCCCAGAACCCGAGAAATTGGTGGGGCGTCTCACAATCATCATCGCGAATTTAGCGCCTCGTAAGATGCGCTTCGGTGTAAGCGAAGGGATGCTTTTGAGCGCCTCGTCGGCAACGGGACAAGAAGGGCTCTTTTTGTTGTCGCCCGATGCCGGAGCCGTCGTCGGGATGCGACTTCACTAATTACCCTTTAATCAAAACACAATCGGCGCGAGATTCGCGCCGATTTGTTTTATGGAAAGCTTTCTTTAAAGAAGCTTTAAGAGCTCGTCGACCGCTTCGGGTGTCGTTGCCCAACTCGTACAAAAGCGAACCGCGGTGTGAGTGTCGTCAACGATTTCCCAAGGCGAGAAAACGACCGATTTCGCGAGTTCGTTCATTTTCGCGTTTTCTAAAATCACGAATTGTTGATTACTCGGCGAATCGGCCAAAAACACATAGCCTTTAGCTTTAAGTCCGTCACGAATTTTCATGGCCATCGCGATTGCGTGGCGACTGATTTCGAGATAAAGGTTATCGGTAAAAAGAACGTCGAATTGGATACCGAGCAGCCTGCCTTTAGCGAGCACCGCGCCCCTTTGCTTTCTTAAGGTGAAGTAATTTTCGCCCAAAGGCGCGTTCGGGAAAACGACTGCTTCCCCGAAAAGGGCGCCCACTTTTGTGCCGCCGATATAAAAAACGTCACAAAGTCTCGCGATATCTTGTAGCGTAAAGTCCGCTCCGACGCTCGCGGCGGCGTACCCCAAACGCGCGCCGTCGATAAATAGCGGAATCCGAAAGCGACGTGTCACGTCGTAGAGCGCCTCAAGTTCGGCTAGCGTATAGACGGTACCGACCTCAGTCGATTGCGAAATATAAACGAGCGCGGGTTTAACGAGATGCTCGCGCGTGGGATCTCGCTGCCAGATATCAAGAAAGCGAGCGAGGTCGGTCGCGACCATTTTGCCTTCGTGCGCGGGCAAAATATCGACTTTATGTCCCGTTGCCTCAATCGCGCCCGCTTCGTGAATACTGATATGGCCGCCCTTGACGGCAATCACGCTTTCGTAGGGTCTTAAAATGCTCGCGATGACCGTGAGATTGGCTTGGGTGCCGCCGACACAGAATTCGACCGGAATATCCGATGATAAGCCGCAGGCTTCGCGAATTTTTTTAGCGGCCGACTTCGTAAACGGGTCATGACCGTAACCCGCGGTACTTTGCAGGTTCGTCTGAATCATCTTTTCCAAGATTCGGGGATGACACCCTTCTTGGTAATCGCATGCGAAATGTAGCATTTCAGTCCTTCGGTCGATTCGCTCCAAAAGCGACGACTTCAACCATCGTTAAAAGCGTTGCCAAAGAAGCTTCGAGGCCTCTGACGGGTAAACACTCAAAAGGCGCGTGAGGATTTAGCCCTCCCGTAAAAATATTCGGGGTCACTAATCCTCTTTGGCTCATCGCCGAACCGTCGGTTCCTCCTCGCACGGGCACGCAACGCGCTTTTATTTGAAGTAATTGTAATGCCTCTAAAACGATATTGACCGATTTTTTATCGGTCATAAAACTCGCAATATTGGCGTAGGTGTCGGTGATATCGCAAGTCACTTGCGCGCGAGGATGGCGATGAGCGACTTCGGCCACGATTTGTCGAACGGCAGCTTTACGAGCCTCAAATTTTCTTAAGTCGAAATCCCGGATGGTCACGGTCACTTGCGCTCGGGTCGGATTGCCCGAGATGTCGGCAACCCAAAAATAGCCTTCGTAGCCTTCGGAATTTTCGGGCGTATCGGCTCGATCGAAAGCGTTAATGATGTCAGCCGCGATCAAAATCGGATTGACTAAAACCCCTTTGGCGCTCCCCGGATGAACGCTCACTCCCGTCACGGTGATTATGGCGCTCGCGGCGTTAAACGTCTCATACTCGACTTCCCCGATTGCGCCGCCGTCAACCGTATAGGCATAGGTCGGACAAAAACGCGTCAAATCGACATTTTTACCGCCCCGAAGCCCGATTTCCTCATCGGGGAAAAAGGCGGCGTAGACATCCCCGTGCAGTCGGTTCTCCGCAATCAATGTTTCGAGCATCGTGACGATGGCGGCTACGCCCGCTTTATCGTCCGCGCCTAAAACGCTTGTCGCGTCCGAGAAAACGACCTCTTCTCCGATATAGTCCGCGAGTTCTGGATGGTCTTTAGCCCGGAAAATAGTCCCCGTCTCGTGATTTAACACGAGGTCTTCACCTCGATAGGTGAGAATCTGCGGGGTAACGCGCGGACTCAAACCGACATCAACCGTATCGTAATGCGCGCAAAAGCCGATGGAAGGCGCGTCGATAGTGCCCGGTAATTTCGCGTAGAGGATGCCGTTTGTTTCAAGAAACACGTCGGGTACGCCGATTGCTCGAAGTTCGGCCGCTAGGCTTTGCGCGAAAGTCGTTTGTTCGGGCGTACTCGGCATCTCGGGATTCGTTTCGTCACTTTGCGTCGGTATACGCACAAAACGCAAGAATCGTTCGAGAACCTTCTCCTTTTCTTTCCGTTTGGCTTCTTTCAAGGCTTGATTTCCTTTCAACTGAATGGCAAAATTCTACCCTTCAAACGATTACGGGGAAGTAGCTCAGTTGGCAGAGCGCAGCGTTCGCAACGCTGAG
>DNBE01000115.1 GCA_003543795.1 Sutterella sp. | reverse complement strand
GTTAGGGGCGCGTCGCCCGTCATCGGGTAGTATCGTTTACCCGCGACGGTATAGGGACGGTTGGCGGCTTTTTTCGGGGGTTCGAGTTTGACGACGGCGTTGGGTGCGTTTTGGTAGCCGTCGGCCGACGAAAACATCGGCGGTCCGTCGTCTTCGAAATACCCGCCCGATTTGGCGCAAGCGCCCAAAGCGCCCGTCATGAGTACGAGCGTAACAAGATGAGAAATGAGTCGCTTCACAGATAGCTCCGGATGCTATTGCGATTGTTTTTGAGATTGTAACCGCTTCGGCTCGACCAAGAAACCCGCTTTTAAGAGCCTTTCGTCACACACCGAAGGCTCGGGCAGTAGGCTCGTTTTTAGATTAAAATATCGCATTTTTCAACGCTTTGTAACCGTTTCATTTTCATACGGAATTTCTATGAGTTTAAGTCTAGAAGACGTTCGTCGCATCGCCGATTTAAGCGAGCTCGAAATTTCCGAGCAAGCCGCCGTGCGTATGCAAGGCGAATTAAATGACATTTTTAAAATGATTGAAGAGATTCGCGCCGTCGATACCGAAGGCGTCGAACCGATGCCGCATCCGCATGACGGCGCGCAGCGCCTGCGTGAAGACGTCGTAAGCGAATTCGACGACCGCGAGCACTACATGCAAAACGCCCCCGAACAAATGGACGGCTATTTTCTCGTTCCGCAGGTGATCGAATGACTTTTGCAAATCTCACCGTTACCGAAATCCGTTCGATGCTTGACGCAGGCAAAGTTTCGAGCGTCGAACTCGCGACCGACTTTCTCGATCGCATCGCCGCGCGTAAAGACTTAAACGCTTTTCTTGACGTCAGACCCGAAGTGACGATGAAACAAGCCCAAGCGGCTGACAAACTTCGCGCCGAAGGCAAAGGCGGTCCTCTTTGCGGCATTCCGATCGCGCATAAAGATATTTTCGTGACCCGTGACTTCGCGAGCACGGCCGCTAGCCATATGCTCGAAGGCTACATGAGTCCCTTTGACGCGACGGTCGTCTCCAAACTCTACGAAGCGGGTACCGTCTGCTTAGGGAAACTTAATTGCGACGAATACGCGATGGGCGGCGCAAACGAGAATTCCGCCTATGGTCCGGTTTTAAACCCCTGGGATAAAAGTTGCGTTCCGGGCGGTTCCTCGGGCGGGTCGGCCGCGTGCGTTGCCGCGGGCTTGGCGCCTGTCGCCACCGGTACCGATACGGGCGGCTCCATTCGATTGCCCGCCGTCTTTTGCGGCGTTACGGGAATTAAACCCACGTACGGTCGTCCGAGTCGCTACGGCATGATTCCGTTTGCCTCGAGTTTAGATACGGCGGGCGTTCTCGCGAAAACGGCGCGTGATTGCGCGCTCGTTTTAAGTCACATGACGGGGTTTGACCCCCGCGATTCGACAAGTATCGATATGCCTGTCGAAGACTTCTCGCGAGATCTCGGCACCCCGGTCTCCGGCATGAAAATCGGCGTTCCTTGGTCTTGGTTTGAAGGCAAGATTGACGAGCATCTCGTCAAAGCGATCGAAGAGGCGGTCAAAGTTTACGAATCGTTGGGCGTTACGATCGTCCCCGTCGATTTACCGAACGCGCACTTGGGCGTTCCCGTTTACTACGTCGTCGCTTGCGCGGAAGCAAGTTCCAACCTCGGACGCTATGACGGCGTTCGTTACGGCTATCGCGCGCCCGAATTTTCCGACATTCACGACATGATTCGGAAATCGCGCTCGCAAGCGTTCGGCGACGAACCGAAGCGCCGTATTTTGATCGGTACCTATGTTTTATCCCACGGCTACTACGACGCCTACTACATCAAAGCGCAGCAAGTCAGACGCTTAATCGCTCGCGACTTCACCGAAGTTTTCAAATCGGTCGACGCCCTTTTGATGCCCGCAAGCACCGGCCCCGCTTACCCATTGGGCTCGAAAGCCAATCCGGTCGACGCCTACCTCGCGGACCTTTACACGACGCCTGTGTCGCTTGCCGGTCTGCCGAGTATCGGCATGCCTTGCGGCAAGCACGCTTCGGGTCTGCCTCTTGGGGTTCAGCTCGTTTGCCCCGCGTTTCAAGAAGCTCGGTTGTTGCAAATTGCCGACGCTTTCCAAAGCGTTACCGACTGGCACCAGATGCGCGCGCCGGGTTTTTGATAGAAGGATTTTTAAGTCATGCAATGGGAAGTCGTTATCGGTCTTGAGACTCACGTCCAACTCTCAACGAAGACCAAAATTTTCTCGGGCGCCGAAATCAAAATCGGAGCCGAGCCCAATCGCCAGGCTTGTCCTGTCGACTTGGCGCTCCCGGGTGTGTTACCGGTCCTCAACAAAGGCGCGGTCGAGCGCGCGATGCGTTTCGGGTTAGCGATCGGCGCCGAAGTCGCGCCTAAAAGCGTCTTCGCGCGTAAAAACTATTTTTATCCCGATTTGCCGAAAGCCTACCAAATCAGTCAGTTCGAGTTGCCCGTCGTCGTGGGCGGTAGCGTCACGTTTCCGGTCACCCCGAAAAAAGGCGACCCGTATGTCAAGACGCTACATCTCACCCGCGCGCATTTGGAAGAAGACGCCGGTAAAAGCGTCCACGGCATCCGTCGCGGGCTCTCTGGCATCGATTTAAACCGCGCGGGCACGCCGCTTTTAGAAATTGTGACCGAACCCGAATTGCGTTCGGCGCAAGAAGCGGTCGCTTACGCGCGAGCGCTTCACGCTTTGGTCGTCTGGCTTGATATCAGCTACGGCGATATGCAAAACGGCAACTTCCGGTGTGACGCCAACGTCAGCGTCCGCCCCGCGGGCGAAACGAAGCTCGGGACGCGTTGCGAAATTAAGAACTTGAATTCCTTTAAGTACCTCGAAGACGCCATTAATTACGAAATGCGTCGTCAGATCGAACTCATTGAAGACGGCGGTACCGTCATTCAGGCGACTCGCCTTTACGACCCCGAAAAAGGCGAAACGCGCGAGATGCGTACCAAAGAAGATTCGATGGACTATCGCTATTTCCCGTGCCCGGACCTTTTGCCTCTTGAGATTTCACGCGAATGGCTCGAAGACGTTCGTCGCGCCATGCCCGAATTACCTCAAGCGTTAAGAAAACGTCTCGTCGAAGATTTCGGGTTAAGCGACTATGATGCCGCGATGGTCACGCAAAATCGTGCCATGGCCGACTACTACTTGGCAGTTGCCGACCTCGTCTCGGATAAAAAGATTGCCGCGAACTGGGTGATCGGCGAAGTCGCGGCAACGGTGAACGCCAAAGGAATCGACTTCGAGCATGTGCCCGTAACCCCCGCCGTTTTAGCTCGCGTCATCGAGCGCGTCCTTGATTCGACGATCAGTAACAAAGCCGCGAAAACCGTTTTCGAGACCCTTTGGGAGAGTCCCGTGGAAGATGTCGACGCCGTCATCGAGCGCTTAGGCTTAAAGCAGATTTCGGACGCCTCCGCAATCGAGAAAATCGTCGACGAAGTGATTGCCGCTAATCCCAAAAACGTCGAAGAATTTAAAGCGGGCAAAGAAAAAGCGCTGAACGCCTTGGTGGGTCAAGTGATGAAACAAACCAAAGGCAAAGCCAACCCGGCTCAGGTTAACGCGATTTTAAGAGCTCGCTTAGCATAAATTTAAAAAAGGAACGCTTGTGACGCGCGTCATTACTTTTAACGCTAACGGCATTCGTTCGGCCGCAAAGAAAGGGTTTTGGGATTGGGTCGACGAGCATGATCCCGACATTCTTTGCGTTCAGGAACTCAAAGCCCAACAAAAGGATTTAACCGAAGAAGTCGTTCACGCGCGCGGTATGCATACGGCCTTTGCCTGCGCCGTGAAACCCGGCTATTCGGGAGTCGGCCTTTATGTCAAAAGAAAGCCCGATACCTTCATTTACGGTTTTGATAACGGCGAGTTCGATGCCGAAGGCCGTTACGTCGAGGCGCGGTTCGGCGCGATCAGCGTCATTTCCACTTATTTTCCGTCGGGGACGAGTTCCCCGATTCGTCAAGAAGCGAAATATCGTTTCTTGGATTTATTTCTCGCGCATATCGAAAACCTTCGCGCCGAAGGCCGGGAAGTCCTTTTTTGCGGCGACATTAATATTGCCCACCAAAATCGCGACGTTAAAAATTGGAAAGGAAACTTAAATAATTCCGGCTTTTTACCCGAAGAACGCGCGTGGATCGGCGCGCGGTTTGAGGACGGCTGGGTCGACGTTTTCAGGCTTCTTGACGATAACGAAGACCGCTTTACCTGGTGGAGTCAGCGAGGTCACGCGCGAGACAAAAACGTCGGTTGGCGCATCGATTATCAAATTGCGACGCCCGCAATCGCGCAAAAAGCGCGCGCGACCGAGATTGCCTGGATGCCTAAATTTTCCGATCACGGGCCGGTTATCGTCGACTACGAGGACTGGCTTTGAGGTCCATCGCGGATATCCTTTTTACGCAAGGATTCGGTTCTCGCAGGCAATGCCTAGCGTTAATCGCCTCTGGCGTCGTTTGCGTCCGAGGGGAAGTTATCACCGACCCCGATGCTTTTTTCGAAACGCAAGATTTAACCTTCGAAGTAGCGGGCGTTCTTCGCCGTTATCAAGACAAAATCCTTATCGCCCTTCATAAACCCGCGGGCTACGAGTGCTCGGTTAAACCCTCTTCTCACCCGAGCGTGCTTCGCCTTTTACCCGCGGATTTCGTCACCCGAGGCGTCCAACCCGTCGGCAGGCTCGATGAGGATACGACGGGGCTTTTACTTTTAACCGATGACGGTGAGCTCAATCATGTCTTAACCCACCCGAAGCGTCATGTGCCTAAAACTTATGAAGTCTGCCTCGCGCATGACGCGACGCCCGCCTTTCTCGCGAAGCTCGAAGAAGGCGTCGTTCTTCGCGATGACCCGCACCCCGTGCATGCTTTAAAAGTTTCCCTTCTTGGTGCCAAAACAATTGAAGTCGTCATCGATTTCGGTCGCTATCATGTAGTCAAACGCCTCATCGCCGCGGCGGGCAACCGCTGCGTCGGACTGAAGAGAACGGGGTTCGGCGCTTTTCGGCTACCTGCCGACCTCGCGTCGGGCAAATGGCGCGTAATCGACCCGAAGGTTATTTTCGCGCCCTAAAAAGTCCGCTTTTTCGCTTACTTTGTGCCAAAATGCTCTCGTGATACCTCTTTTGGCTCGACCATGACGCAACCCTTACCCGAAAGCCGCCCTCATCTGACGGATACGCTTCGCGTTTACACCCAACCGAATGTGCTGAGGATGCTTTTTTTAGGCTTTTCCTCGGGGTTGCCGCTACTGCTTGTGCTCGGGACGATGGGTTTTTGGTTAAGAGAAGCGGGGATTGATTTAAAAACCATCGGTTTCATGAGTTGGGTGGGTCTCATCTACGCGATGAAATGGGCTTGGGCGCCTTTCGTGGATTCGGTTTATTTACCTCTTTTAGGGCGTTTGGGTCGCAGAAAAAGCTGGTTATTGCTCTCTCAAATCGGGCTTATCGTCACGTTCGGGCTTTTGGCTTTCGCAGATCCTTCGCAAAACCTTTCGCTAGTCGCTTTGTTAGTTACGCTTGCCGCCTTTGCATCTGCAACGCAAGATATCGCACTTGACGCTTACCGAATCGAGAGCGCGCCTCAAGAAGAGCAGGCGGCGCTAGCCGCCACCTATCAAACGGGCTATCGGGTCGCGATGATTTGGGCGGGCGCGGGCGCGCTCGCACTCGCCGCCTTCGCGGGGTCGGACGCTGTCTATGATGTGGCGGGTTGGCACTTTGCTTACGCGGTAATGGCCGCGAGTTTCTTGCCGGGCATGGTCATCGTCCTTTTTAGCCGCGAACCCGTCGCGACGACGCGCGTAAATCCTTTCGCGGGCGGGTTACTTCTCTGGTTTAAAAACGTGGCCGTGACGCCCTTTACGGAATTTTTCCATCGTTTCGGGCGATTCGCTTTAACCGTTTTACTTTTGATCGCGACCTATCGCATTTCGGATATCGTCATGGGTGTGATGGCGAATCCTTTTTATTTTGATCTCGGGTTTACGAAAGAAGAGGTCGCGGCGATTACCAAAGTGTTCGGGATTGTTATGACGCTTACGGGCGCCTTTATCGGCGGCGTGATCGCGCTTCGTATCGGGGTTCTCAAAACTCTCTTTTTGGGTGCCGTTTTAAGCGCCGCGACCAATTTACTTTTCGCGTGGTTAGGTACCCAAGGCCATAGCCTGACGGCTCTTGTTTTAACAATTAGTGCCGATAATCTCGCGAGCGGCATCGCGTCCGTTGCTTTCGTGGCTTATCTTTCGGGATTAACGAACGTCGCTTATACCGCGACCCAATACGCGCTTTTTAGTTCCGTGATGCTACTTTTCCCGAAGTTTCTCGCGGGCTTTTCAGGAATTGTCGTCGAAGCTGTCGGGTATTCGACCTTCTTTTGCTTAACCGCCGTCATCGGCATTCCCGTGATGGCGCTCGTTTGGCTGGTCGCTCGTCGAACCCCTAACGCGTAACACGCCTCTTTTCGACTTTCTTTAAGCCTTTTTCTTCAGCCAACGTTTCAATCGCTTCGGAGACATCATCGAGCGCTTCGTCAAGCGAAACAATCGGGTTTTCGTGAGCCAACTCTCGACAAGCGACTAGAAGCGCCTCGTCTTTTAAAAACGCTTCTTCGGGAACGTATCGCAAAACGCTTAAAACTGCTCCGGCAATGTCTTCGTCTTCGGTATCGATGAAGCCAGGCAACACCAACGCCGCCTGATAAAACCCGAAAGCAAATCCTTCGAGTGCTTCGGGCCCTTCGGGGCCGTCTTCAAACAAAATCGGATCAAAAGGTTTCCCTGCTTTTAATTCGGCAAGAATTTGCGCCAAACGCCTTTTTAATAGCTCGGCAAGAAGTTCTTCTCGGTCGCTAACTTCGCAACTGCGTACAAGTTCGGTAAGCGCAAGGCTCGTATCGATTTTCTCGGGGCAAAGCGCGATCGCGTACAAAAAGCCGTCGGCTTCATCGGCTTGCATAGCGCCCGTCTCGAGAATCGTGTCTAAAGTTTCGTAGTCTTTGGCGGTGAGCGCTTGCATAGAAAACCCTCTTGGTAGAATGTGGTCATTATATCGTCAAGCTATAAGACGCTTTTTATGAGTTTTTTTTGAAGGGCTAAAAAACATGAGTCTGATTCGGTTTTTCTCTCCCGCGGGCGGAGAAATTTTTATGCTAAGCCAACACGTGCTTCCCGTGATGCGCGAAGCGGGCATTCGGTTTTCAGACGCGAGCGCGATTTTACCTGAAGACTTGCCCGAAGCCATCGAGCATCTCGAAAGTGCCGTTTCCGCGCTCGAAGAAGCGCGTCCGAAACCGAACGACGATAGTGAAGAAGTCTCTCCCGCCAAACCCGAAGCCGTCGCGCTGCCGATTCGCTTTTATCCGCTTTTGGAACTGATGCGTGCCGCCGCTCGCAAAAAGAAGATGCTTCATTGGGAGACGCTCTAAAAAAAGGCCGGCATAAATGCCGGCCTTAATATTGACTCACCTATTTACGGTTTCACGCCGAAAGCGGCCACAGCCGCGGCATCCGCCTTTTCAAGTTCGCAAAGCGTCTTCCAATAGGGGTCGATGAGACTCGCGCAACCGCAAGATTCAAGACAGTTATCGAATTTACGTTTTCTTTGCTCTTCGGTAAAGGGCTTTTCGGGGTTTCCGTAAGCCATGTCTCTTTCAAGGAAGATATGTTCGCCGTTTTTGAGCCAGATATCGAGCTTAATCGGCGCTTTTTCCGTAAATTCGTACTTCTTGGCCAATTCGTCGTCGATTTCGTACTCGATTTTCTCAAAGAACGCCTGCACTTCGGGATTGCGGACCTTTTCGTCGGTAAAGGTATCGACGACAATCGGACCGTAAAGTAGTCGAGCCGTAATCGCGTACTCAAGCGAGAATTTCGCCTGGATGCAATCGGTCGGCCGGTGGCAGGTAAGTTCTCTCGGGCTTAAAAGACTGACGCCCGCGTGGATGCGTTCGATATCGTCAAGCTTTAGGGGTCTTTCGCGCAAAAATTCGTCGAGCACGTCATTTGTCGGATGCGAGCCCGAGCAGCACGGGTATTGCTTATAAAGTAAGCCTACTTCGACGATATCCCAGAACTTCCCGATATTGACTTCGCAATCTTCGGCTTTAATCGGCGCGGGACCTGCTAAGCATTGGAAGTAACCGTCTTGGGCTTCGAGCGCTTTGGGGTTTCCGGTGATACCGCTTTTTGCTAAAAGCGCGGCTTCAAGCCCCGACATGGCGGCTAAGCCCGCGTGTAATGCTTTGGTTTTCGTCCCGAAGTTCGAGCGCAAACCGCCCGCGCGAGAAGCGGCAATCGCGAGCGCGTTAACCGTCTGTTCTTCGGTTAAGCCGTAGGCGGCCGCGGCCGCGGCCGCGGCGCCCAATACGCCGTAAGCCATCGTGGTATGCCAACCGTTTTGGCTTAAGACGGGCGTCGTCCAACGCCCGATTTGGCATTCGGCTTCAAGGCCGAGTAAGTACGTGCGCATGAGGTCCTTGCCGTCAAGCCCCAACAATTGCGCCAAGGCAAACGCCACGGGGGCAACGGGGACCGTCGGATGACCGAGAACGGAGTGTCCGCAATCGTCATAGTCAAGCGCGTGAGAAGCCGTCCCGTTAAAAAGCGCGGCGCTCATCGGATCGGCCGTTTCTTTCGAGCCGAACAAAACGGATTTCCCTTCGCGACGACGATATTCGATAAATTTTTTAACGTCTTGCGCGACCGGCATATCCGCGCCGGGCATGGTCACGCACACCCAGTCGGCTAGAGCGACTTTCGTCGCTTTGATGACCGATTCGGGGATATCTTCAAAACGCGTGTTGACGATAAATTTCGCGATAGGAACGAGTAAACCTTCTTGCATAAGACCTCCGTAGCCGACCTGAGAAAATTTCAACAGATAGTTGGTTTATCTTAGATTAAAAAGGCCTTTTTCCGAACAGGCAATCAGGATAAATCAAGTTTATCGAGAGTATTTTTCGGATTGATTTTTTAAAGCTCGACGCCGATTTAAATCCGCCAGAAAGAAGGCGAAAAGACCGCGAATACGGCAATTAATTCGAGACGGCCTAAGAACATGCAAGCCGAGCAGGTCCAAAGAAAGATTTCGGAGCAATACGCGTAGTTTTGAGCAGGACCGACATTGCCGAGCGCGGGGCCGACGTTCGTAATACAGGCTAAAACCGCCGAAAACGCCGTCACGATATCGTTCCCGTCTAGAAGAAGCACAAGTGTCGCGAAAAAGACGACCATGCAATAAAGCATCAAGAAAGTAAAGATGTTATCCGCGAGTTCGGAAGATATTTCCATATGTCCGAGTCGAAGCGGTAGGTACGCGCGGGGGCGATTGAGTCGCTTTAAGTTTAAAAACGCGACCTTCACCGCGATTAAAAATCGGCTGATTTTGATACCGCCGCCCGTCGACCCCGCGCAGGTCGCGATCATGCCGCCTAAAAGTAACAAGATACCGATATTGTTCGGCCACACGGCATAGTCGTCCGTCGCGTATCCCGTGGTACTTAAAATACTGACGGTATTAAAAAGCGCTCGCTCGAAACACAGTCTTAAGTTCGGATAAAAATCGTTATAGGCCAAAATCGTAAAGACGAACGTCGTCCCGAACACGATGCTCGCTACCCACCCCAACGATTCGATATCAGTGATGTAGGCCATTAACGACTTTTGGCGCCAAGCTGTAAAGTGAAGTAAAAAATTAAAGCCCGAAATAACCATGAAGACGACGGCTACGTACTCGATTGCGTGAGACGCGAAAAAGCCGATACTTTCGTCATAAGGCGCCGTTCCCGCAAGGCTCACCGTCGTAAACATAAACATCACGGCCTCATCCCAATTCATCCCGGCCCAACGGTAAGCTAAGGCGCAAACGATGCTTAGGATAAGATAAAGCGAATAAAGGGCTTTAGCCGTATCGGCAATACGAGGCGTGAGCTTCGTATCTTTAAATAAAGTCGTACTTTCGGCACGAAACGCTTGCACGCCGCCCACACCCAAGAACGGCAAAATCGCGACGCCCAAAACAAGAATTCCCATGCCACCGAGCCAGGAAAGCTCGCATCGCCAATAATTAATCGATAGCGGCAAGTCGTCTAACCCGCTGATGACGGTCGCACCCGTTGTCGTCAGGCACGACATCGCCTCAAAAAAGATTTGTCCGATTGAAAGTTGGGGAAGCGTCAGATAAAGCGGAATCGCGGAAAAGACAACGCACACGAACCACGTCAGAGTCACGAGCAAGAACCCGTCTCGGGCTTCGAGCTCGCGACGGGCTCTTCGCATCGAAACCATCAAAAAAAGGCCTGAAGCAAGCGTGATGGCGGCAGCCGTCACGAATCGATCGAGCGTGGGCTCGTCATAGAGCCACGCCATGCCGATCGGTAGGAGCATCGCGATCGACAAAACCGAAAGGAGCATCCCGACCAAACGAAGGCTCGGAGCGAGAAGGTAGGCCGCGTATCTAAACATGGGGATCGCTTTCCTAGAAGAAGCCTACGTCAACCGCAAAAAGAGTCTCGAGTTTACTGAGGACCTTCTTGCTCGGAATAAACATGATGAGATGGTCGTCGCTTTGGATTTCAAGGTTCGGTTCGGCCATCAAAATCTGCGCTTCGTCACCTTCGCCGCGATAGACGGCACCCGTCGAAACCCCGGGCGGGAACACGATTTCGGAAAGTCTCCGACCGACGATTTTCGAACTTTTTTGAGAACCGTGAGCGACGATTTCGATTGCTTCGGCGCCGCCTCGATACATTTCTTGGGCGCTCACGACATCCCCGTAGCGAATATGGCGCAAGAGCTCACCCAAAGACGTTTGCGTCAAAGATACCGTCACGTCGATATCGGTACCGTAGACGATGTTGGAATAAACCTGACGGTCAAGGAGCACGATGGTGCGCTTGGCGCCTAAGCGTTTGGCCAAAAGCGCGCTCATGATATT
>DNBE01000119.1 GCA_003543795.1 Sutterella sp. | reverse complement strand
GGCTTCCTTTTTGGCGACGACCGTCGCGAGAACCACGGTATCGTCCATCTGACAGATGACGGCGCCGGTCGCCTGACGGGCAATCTCACCCGTCGTAAACGTCACATCATGGTCTCCGAAACGAAAGCTTTTGGAGACTTTATTAAACATCGTCATGAAATACTCCTTTTAGTATTGCGATGAAGGAGAATTTTTCACGCCTTTTTCATGACCTTAACGCTGCGGTGAGAGAAGTCTTTTAAAGATTGAAAACCGCTCGCATCGCAACGCGAAAAGCCTTGTCTGAAATCGTGTGAAAAAATTCTCGGTTAAATTCGTACTTAAAAAAGACGGCCGAAAATTTCGGGCCGTCTTTTTGTCTTACTTACGCAGATTGAGCGTATCAATGAGCTTACGGTAGCTTTCGACGTCGGTATTCTTGAGATAGTCAAGAAGCTTACGACGACGGCTGACCATTTTCAAAAGACCGCGACGAGAGTGATGGTCTTTGGCATGGGTCTTAAAGTGCGGGGTAAGCGCGTTGATACGAGCGGTCAAAAGAGCAACCTGAACTTCGGGAGAGCCCGTATCGCCTTCCTTACGTTGGAATTTGGTAACGATGCTCTGTTTGTCAATTTGCATTGAAGACATAAGTTTTTCCTTACAAAAAATAAACTAGCGCACGCAAAAGTAAGTTTTCACGGCGTGAAAGAGTCGCAATTATATGTCAAGAAAGGCTTTTTTGCCACAAAAAAAATGAAGAAAACAGCCTCGAAGTTAAGGTCCGATTTCAAAAATTAAATTTTCATCACGTGTTCGCGATAGTAGCGCATCTCTTCGACCGAATCGCGAATATCGGACAAGGCTTCGTGGCGCGTATTTTTGCGAATCCCCGCAAGTTCCTCGGGCTTCCAGCGTTTGACGAGCTCTTTAAGCGTGGAAACGTCAATCGAGCGGTAGTGGAAAAACGCTTCTAAGCGCGGCATCCAGCGCGCCATAAAGCGGCGATCTTGCCCGATGGTGTTGCCGCACATCGGAGACTTGCCGCAAGGCACGAACCGCGCGAAATCTTCTAGCAAAATATCGCAGGCGGCTTCTTCATCAATCGTACTAGCCCTGACGCGCTCGATTAAACCAGAACGCCCGTGCGTATCTTTATTCCAGGCGTCCATCGCGTCTAAGGCAGCTTCGTCTTGATGAATCGCGATCACCGGGCTTTCGTGAATGATGTTGAGGCTCGCGTCTGTAATCACCGCCGCGACTTCGATTACGCGATGGACTTCGGGCTGCAAGCCCGTCATCTCCATATCCACCCAAATCAGATTATTCTCGCTAAATAAGGCGTCTTTTTCGAGCATAAAAACCACTTCAATTTCGATTTAAACTAAAATGAAGAGTTTAATACGTTTCTACCTTTAAATCGTTTCCGCTACTCATGACGCTTTCTTTTCAAAATCTCTTTTTGATGGCGCTCATCTTTTACTTTGCCTTTCAAAGTATCGTTTGCGTCGTCGAGATTTTCCATTTACGTCTGACGCGAAACAAAATCCCCGAAGAATTCGCCGATATAATCACGCCCGCGGCGCACTTTAAAGCCGCGGCCTATGACATCTCACGCACCAAACTCAATTTACTCGAAGTCACTTGCGTGACAATCGTGATCGGCGTCTTAACGCTTTATGACGGCATCAACGTCATCAGTAACCTATTGATGAATATGGTGGGCGACACGTTCGCTTTCCATTGGATGCTACCTTCGATTATCGGTCTTATTTTTATCATTCTCGACTTCCCCTTTACCTGGTATCGGGAATTTAGGCTACCCGAAGCGTTCGGGTATTGCCGAATCGGGCCCAGACATTGGTTAAACGAGCAGCTTTGCTTTTCTCTTCTAGGCTGGCTCTCCGTTCTCCCCGTTTTATGGTTTACGCTTTGGATTTGGCGCCATACGGAAAATGTGTGGTGGGTAATCGGTTGGTTCGTTTGTTCGATTTATCTCGTCTTCTCTTTGGGGTTAGCTCGTCGCATCGTCTACCTTTTTAAGAAAAAGAAAAGCACGCCCTTGGGTAACGCTTCTGAGATTGTCGAGATTCTTCGCAAATTTAACCATAGCCTCATTCGCTCGATTCGCGTGACCGACCCCGCAGACGACCGTGAATTGCCGCCCGCGTTCGCGTTCGGCAATCACCGTAACCTGCATCTTTTTATTCGCCACGATATCGCCCAAAACGCGACGCGCTCACACCTGTTGATGATTTGCGCGCACGCGATGGCAAGAAACCGCACCCACATGTATTTCCAATCGTGGCTTCTTTGCTCGATTGTGGCTTTCGGCGTTTTCCTTTTCCTTGATTGGTTTGCGCCGCAATCGTGGTTTTTAGACGAAATCGGATTCCAAGCCTACGGCCCGGGGCCCTACTACGGATTGCTTTTGAGTTTCTGTATCGTGGTACTCCCCGTTCTCTTTTTCCCGATTAAGCTCTTGATCGACGTCTTTTTTAGGCACCAAATCTATAAGTCCGATACCGAAGTCCTTAAATTCTTAGGATTAGAAACCGTCATCGACGGGCTTTTGGCACTTGTACCCAAGCAAATGCGGCATTCGGTGTGTTCGCTTTCGATTTTCGATTTACTGTTTTCACACGAACCTAGCCTTTTAAGTCGTATTCGTACGGCAAGGCTTAACGCCTTAAGATGGCAAACGGCGCAAGAAAGAGCCGCGACGCACGCGACTTGGAATACGATTTCGCAACAAAAAGAAAACGTTGCTTTAGGACTATCGCACAGGCGTTTAACCGAAGCCTTTAAAGACAAATTAATTCGCGCGAAACTTCAAGAAGAAACGAATCGCGAAGCTCAAAAAGCGCAACTCGCGGCTTTTGAGAATAAACCACGAAAAGAAGTTGCCTTCGGTCCCGAACCCGAAATTGTCTATGACGATACGGACAACACGAAAGACCGTCTCTACGGTATGAGTTTGACGGAGGGCGTTCGCGATTTAATCGCGCGCTTTAAGGCGTACTTAAAAGCGCGTCAAGCCGCTAGAGCAAACGCGCGTCAAGGCGCACCTAAATCCAAAACGAAGAAAAAGGCCGCGAAGAATACGTCCGGCACTCAAAATCCATGACCGAAGCCCTCGTTAAAGCTCGCGTAATCGCCTCTCACGGCAGAAACCACCTCGTGCAAACGGTATCGGGGCAAAGACTTACCGCAACGCGCAAGGGTAAAAAAGGTGACGTAGCCGTGGGCGATACGGTAAGCGTCGCGTTAGGCGGGTCGCTTGGCGCCAGCATTCAAACGATTGACGAAAGAAAGACGCTCCTATTTAGGCAAGACGCCGTTAAAACCAAAGTGTTGGCCGCAAACGTCGACATCATGCTCGTCGTTTTCGCGCCCGTTCCCGTTTTTAATCCCGATTTTATTTGGCGAGCGCTCGTTGCCGCCTACGCGGGCGGTATACGGCCGATTGTTATTCGAAATAAAATCGATATTAAAGCTTCGCAAGAGCGTGCAGACGCTTTCGAGAAGTCACTCAAAGTCTTGGGCTACGAAACAATCGCAATGAGCGCAACCGAAATGTCGCCAGAAAAAGTCAATGAGCTTTTGTCCCTTATCGAAGGCAAAACTTCGATTCTGATCGGGCAATCGGGTATGGGAAAATCAACGCTACTAAACCG
>DNBE01000116.1 GCA_003543795.1 Sutterella sp. | reverse complement strand
CAAGTCGCTTTCGCGGTCGACTCGCGAAGCGGTATCAACGGTAACGAAGACCCGGCCGCTCTTTTAAAGGAACTCAAAGATTTCGGACTTGATGTCGACGTGCTTTTCTTGACGGCCGACACACCCACCCTTTTAAAGCGCTTTAGCGAAACGCGACGCCGCCACCCGCTATCGAACACGACGGGCGCCGAAACCGAATTGACGCTTACCGAAGCGATCGAAAAAGAGCGTGACATCATGGGGCCCTTTGCCGATCTTGCCGCCTCTTGCGATACGACGGGATTAACAAGTAACGCCTTGCGAAACTGGGTCAATCAATTCGCGAGTTTCGCGCCTTCGTCGATGACGATCGCGTTTGAGTCTTTCGCCTTTAAGCGCGGCATTCCCTATGTCGCTGATCTCGTTTTCGACGCGAGAAATTTGCCCAATCCCTACTACGACGAAGCGCTTCGTCCGTTTTACGGCACGGACGAGCCGATTGTACAATTTATGAAAGCGTACCCGCAGGTAGAAGCCTTCGTGCAATCGATTGCGAACTTTATCGAAACCTGGCTTGACGGCTACGCCGCCAACAACCGCCGTTATTTCACGGTGGCTATCGGTTGCACGGGCGGCCAACACCGTTCGGTTTATGTCGCTCAGGCGCTTTACGCGTACTTCAAAGGAAAATATCCGTCGGTAACCGTCCGTCACCGCGAGATGGACTCGAAAAAAGCTTAACCGCGTTTCGCGAAAAACCGCGTCAATACTTTCAAAATAGGCGTCGGCATCCCTTGGATGTCCGACGCTTTTACGTATCCGGGATGGATTTGTCGGGTTTTAACCGCCCAAACGTGCATCTGTAAGCGATAGTGCGTGAAGTCGTGCGTGAAACTTTCGATGAAACGCGCGTTCATCGCGTCCGAAAATACGTCTTTTGCTTTTAAAATGATGCTATCTTCTGCTAATTTACCATCAAAAGATGGTAAAACGTACAAATTTCGCCAAACTCCCTTTTGGTTTTGTTTCTCGCGATAAAAAGTCTCGTCGCACCAAAAAATAAGAAACGTTCGATCTTTGACGGGTCGAATGATTTTTTTCGTACGAACCGGTAGCCGTGCCGCGACGCCTCGAGCTGCGCCAACGCAATCGGCGGCAAGCGGGCAAAGCTCGCAACAAGGCTCTTTTTTACAAACGAGAGCGCCCAAGTCCATCACGGCTTGGGTGTACGTTTCGACATCTTTGGCCGGAACGGCCGCGCGCACGATTTCAAAAAGCGCTTTGCTATTTTTCGGGACATCGATATCGGCCTCAAACCCTGTCAGTCTCGCAAAGACACGCTTGACGTTACCGTCAAAAATCGCGGCCTGACGCCCGAAAGAAAACGCGGCGACGGCAGCCGCCGTACTCGGCCCGATGCCGGGCAAGAGCGCGAGTTCCGCCTCGTTATCGGGAAAGCACCCGCCCCATTGACTCACAATGATTTGCGCTGCTTCGTGCAAATGTTTAGCTCGAGAGTAGTAGCCTAGTCCCGCCCAAAGCACCATCACTTCGTCAAGGTCCGCGCGTGCGAGTTCGCCCACGTCGGGAAAGCGTCGCATAAAGCGCTCGTAGTAACCGATAACGGTCGCGACCTGCGTTTGCTGGAGCATCGTCTCCGAGACCCATCTCGCGTAGGGGTCGCGCACCTGCCACGGCAAATCGTTTCTGCCGTTTGTTTTCTGCCAGGCAATCAATTTATCGGCTACCGACATAGTAAGATGGTCGCTTTCGAATGCATTACAATGGGTAACCTATTATAAGTCAGAGGTTCTCGCCCCTTTTTCTCGGTCACTATGCTTCATCGTCTCGCTTTGCTTTCTACGGTTGTCATCGGCTTTATCTTCGGACAGGCGTTTGCCGCGTTTCCCGAAGAACCGCAATTCGGACGCGACATGGACGCGCAACTGATGTTTGAAATCGTGACAAGCGAATTCGTCTATACCTTAGGCAACAAAGGGGACGCCTATAAGATTTACATGGAGCAAGCCAAAAGGCATCGCCTGGCTTGGGGCGCTTCAAGAGCTTTTAACATCGCGCTTGAAGCCAAAGCCCGAAAGGAAATGCTCCAAGCGGCCGAGCGTTGGGCCTCGGTTGCCTCCTCAAAAGACATCAACGCGAAGGCCGCTCTTTGTATCGCCAAAGTCTTTAACGGCACGCCTTTATCAAAATTAAAAAAAGACATCACGACAGTTAAGAAGGCGCTTAAATCCAATCAGTTAGACGAATTTGCCGCGCACCTTGCTAACGGCGCATTTTCGCAGCAAAACAAAGCGGAAAATTTCAAGACTCTCAACGAACTCATACCGAGTTCGAACTACGGAAAATACGCCGCCCTTCCCGTCGGCAAATTAGCGAGCGCCATAGGCCAAAACGATATCGCGCTGCGCTACGCTTCGACTGCGTATCAAAATAATCCCGATGATTCGGAAGCGGCTCGTTTTTACGCGACGCTACTTTACATCGCGGGTGACAAAAAGAAGGGCTTTCAAATTCTCGAAAGCGGGCTATCCGCCAACCCGCAAGACCCGGATTTACGCTACCTGCTCGCGCGCTCTTATCTCTCGGAGAAACAAATCGATTTGGCTCTTAAAACCGCCAAACCGCTCGAACCGCTCGTCTACGAGATTCCCTTCATCGCGGGAACGATCGCCGAAATCTATAGGGCCGCGGGCCAAAACGCCGAAGCGAAGTCTTTTCTCGAAATCTTTTTAAGCGATAAGCGTTTGGCAAAAAACGATCCTCGACTCTTTAATCAGGCTCTCTTTTTGTTGGGCAGAATCGAAACCGAGGGTCAGCAATACGAAGAGGCCAATCGCCACTTTCTTGCCGTAACGTCCGACTCCGATTTATATGTCCTCGCTCGTTTTCAATACGCGGAAAATTTGTATGCCTTAAAAGACTACGGCAAAGTTCGACAGTTTTTGCATAAAGCCGTCAAAGACTATCCTCAAAACGCAGACTTTCTCATTCTTCTTGCTCGAGTCGACGCGGCTTTAGGAAACGATAAAGCGGCGAAAGCGACCCTTGACAAAACCCTCGCGCTCCCCAAACTGACGGCTCACGATTATTACTGGTGCGCCATCGTCGCAAGCGAAGCCAAGTTGCATGATTTTTCCGAGCAGATCCTGCGTAAGGCAATTACGCTTTATCCTGAAAACCCGACGCTATGTAACGCCTTAGGCTATAACCTGCTTGAGCGCGGCGTTCGATTTGCCGAAGCTAAGCAACTCATCGAAGCGGCTTTAAAAAAAGAACCCGCCAATCCGATGTATATCGATTCTTACGGTTGGTATTTCTTTTTAGTTAAAGACTACGAACAGGCCTTCAAGCTTTTAGATCGGGCGTGGCGAGACGCCCCGCAAGAAGCCGAAATCGGCTTACATTTCGCGAAGGCCTGTTTGGCAACGGGCGACAAAGCTCAAGCGCAAAAAACGCTCGATACCGTCCTGAAAATCAAACCCGATTACGATGAAGCCAAGATACTTCTTCGAGAAATTCGAGAATCAAGACCATGAATCGATACCGCGCGCTTTTGAAATACCTTTTGCTGACACTTTTTGCCGTCGGTTTAGCGGGCTGCTCGTCCCTTGATTCTCGGGATGGCGCCTCGCGCTACGAAGGTCGCTTTAGCGCGTCGATTCCGGACGCTTCGGGCGCCTTTCAAAATGCCTCGGGTTCTTTTACCTTTCTCGAAAAAAACGAGACCGGCCGCTTGACGCTCACCTCAAGCGTCGGCATTCGGATTGCCGAAATCGATTGGAACGAAGGTTCTTCGACGATTCGAATCGGAAACCGTGAGCCGATTGAGGCCGCGGAACCCGAATCGGCACTATCCGAAGCGCTCGGGATTCGCATCCCCGTCAAACGTTTCTCGTCTTGGTTAACTCGCGCGCCGATAGATCAAAACGCGTCCGAAGCCTTCACCTTTGAAGAAGACGGCTGGGTTGTGAACGTCCGCCAAAGAAGCGAAAACACGCGCTTAGTTACGGCAAACCAACCCGAACTCGGCATCCGC
>DNBE01000014.1 GCA_003543795.1 Sutterella sp. | reverse complement strand
TCTACCAGCTGAGCTATACCCCCGAAACTTGCGAGAAGTAAGGACGCATTTTAGTGAGGCGAAAGTGAGTTTTCAAGCACTATAGCCTCGCCACTTAAATTCTTACGATAACGCCTCGAAAACCCGAAGAAATCCTTACATTTACTTGCTACAATCCTCACCTTAAAAAACGCGCCGCCTCGGTTTTTGGAGCGGATTATTCCAACCCTCTTTTTCGGACATCCCTTTTATGCTCTCTGATATCGAAATCGCCCAGCAGGTTAAGCTCAAAAATATCGAGGATCTCGCCCACGAAGCGGGACTCGAAGACTCGGAATTCGAACCTTACGGGCGAGATAAAGCCAAGGTTAAATTAAACGAAAATAAAAAACCCCACGGTACGCTCATTCTCATGACCGCTACCTCGGGGATGCCCGCGGGTTCGGGCAAAACGACGACTTCAATCGCGCTCGTTCAAGGCCTCAAACGCTTAGGCGAAAAAGCGGTCGTCGCGCTTCGCGAACCGTCTCTCGGGCCCTGCTTCGGGATGAAAGGCGGGGCGGCCGGCGGCGGCTACTCGCAAGTCTTACCGATGGAGTCGATTAATCTTCACTTTACGGGTGACTTCCACGCGATTTCGGCGGCCAATAACCTCATTGCCGCCATGCTCGATAGCGCTCGCCATTTCGGGAAAATCGACTTAAAGACGATTATCTGGAAGCGCGTCGTCGATATGAACGATCGCCAGCTTCGCAATATCGTCACAGGCTTGGGCGGAGCCGGTAACGGCGTTCCGACCGAAGCGGGTTTCGATATCACGGTCGCTAGCGAACTCATGGCCGTTTTATGCTTAGCTACCGACCTTGAAGATTTACGTAATCGTGTGAATCGTCTCGTCCTCGGGATTAAGCGTGACGGAACCGCCTTTACCTGCGAAGAACTCGGCGCAACGGGTTCCGTGATGGCGCTTTTACTTGAAGCGATTAAACCGAACCTCGTTCAAACGATTGAAGGCAACCTCGCTTTCGTTCACGGCGGCCCCTTTGCGAACATCGCTCACGGTTGCAATTCTGTCATCGCAACTCGCTACGCCATGACCTTAGGTGACTGGGCCGTGACCGAAGCCGGATTCGGTAGCGACTTAGGCGCAGAAAAGTTCTTTGATATCAAGTGCCGTAGCGCGGGGCTTCGTCCCGCGGTGGTGGTGCTCGTTACGTCCACGAAGGCGCTTAAGTGGCACGGACTCGTTCCGTTACCCGAAATCGGGAAACCCAATAAAGAAGCCCTTATCAAAGGTCTTGCGAACCTCGATGCGCATATCGATAACCTCTTAGCGTTCGGGCCGAAGGTGGTTGTAAGCCTCAATCATTTCGCAAGCGACTCCGAAGAAGAAATCGACATCATTCGACATCGTTGCGAAGAAAAGGGCGTGCGTTTTGCGGTCTCTGACGGCTTTGCCAAGGGCGGCGAAGGCGCGATTGAACTCGCCAAAGCCGTCATGGCGGCTGCCGCCGAATCGAAGGGCGAATTGCATTTTGCCTACGAACTTGAAGATAGCGTCACGGAAAAAATTACGAAGCTTGCGACCCGTATTTACGGCGCCAAAGACATCGCGTTGTCGGATGCCGCGAAAAAAGACCTCGAACAGATCGTTCGCTTAGGCTTTGAAAAGCTTCCGATTTGTGTCGCGAAGACCCCCTATTCGCTGTCTCACGAACCGACTTGGCTCGGGCGTCCGACGGGCTACACCCTTCCCGTTCAACGCTTGATTTTGAACGCGGGCGCGGGATTTATCGTCGCGACGACGGGTGCCATCATGCGTATGCCGGGGTTACCCAAAGAACCGAACGCGCTACATATCGACGTCAAAGACGGTCGCATCGTAGGCCTTTCCTAACGACGCCTAGCGTTTAAAATACCGATGCGAGGATTTATCTCGCATCGGTTTTTTATTGAAGTCATGTTTCACAATCTCGAGCACGTTGCCTTTGAGTCTGACTTGCTTCCTAGCAACCCCTACGGATACGTAGAACGTCCCTGGATGGTTGCGGCTAGGCAAGCGATTCTGACCCGTTTAGCACCCTCGCGCGAAAACGCGATCGGGCGCTTAATCGCGATTGCGCTCGTAACGGACGGGAATCGCTTAGGCTTTTTAGCCGCGCATGATCAGGCGCAAGAAACCGACCCCTGGTTTATTCCGAATTTATATAGCCGTCTGCCGCCTTTGACGCAACACGCGATTGACGAAAACTTCGTGGGTGAAGCCAAAGCCTTGCGCGAAATCGCGCTTGCTGACTACGAAGACTTCAAAGCGCGCGCAACCCAAAACAAAATTCAAAGGCAGCGCTTACGCGCCGAAGGCGCGCCCGCCCTCGCCCTTAACACTCAAAGTAAACGCGAATCGATGACGCTTGCGCGCTTAAAGTCGCAATATCGAGAAAGGCTTGCCGCGGAAAACGAAGCCAAAGCCCATTTGCTCGCGAAAATTCGCTTCGCGCAAATCGAAGCTTGGAAAGAGCGCTTAAGTACCTTGACGCTCGATAACGGCAAAAGACGCGCGACCGCCGCGACGATTTTAAAAGAAGATTTAGGGCACGAACACGTCTTAAAGGCCATGTTAAAAACGGGCCTTCCTTCCCTACTTCAAGAAGCGGCAAAAGAAAACCTGCGGGTTCTCGATTGGGCGACTTTTTGGTGGGGACCGTCTCCCGAAAACGATCTTCGAGTCGAAGGTGTTTTTTGTCATTTCCCGAAATTGCGCCACGAAAAACTTTTGAAGTTTTACCTTGAAGGTCGAACTTTGTCTCACAACATCTGGGCCGTCGACCGTTACGCGGGGTACGTCCCGGAAGTCCTTTTTGAAGATGACGCGGTTATCGCGATTGATAAACCCGAAGGGATGCTCTCCGTCCCCGGGAAATTCCCGATCGCAAACGCCTTTGATGCCCTTAAAGCGATGAGACCCGAAATCGAAGGACCGGTTCTTTTACATCGCCTTGATATGAGAACGTCGGGGATTTTGCTTTTCGCGAAAACAAAAGCCGCGCACGCGGCTCTTGCCGCGGACTTCGAAGCCCATCGCATTGAAAAGTACTACGAAGCGATTCTGGAGGCGCCTGTCGCGAAAGGCTCGGGGGTGATCAGCCTCCCCTTATGCCAAAACCCCTACGATACGCCGCGCCAGATGGTGGACTACGCCTACGGGCGCGAGTCGGTAACGCGATTTAAAGTTTTAACGAAGGAAATCCATCCGAGGGTTCTTTTTGCGCCCGTGACAGGCAGAAGCCACCAAATTCGGATTCACGCGGCGCACACTAAAGGCTTAGCTTCGCCGATTATGGGCGACGAACTCTATGGTAACGGCCAAGGCCGCTTGATGCTCCACGCATCTAAACTCACCTTCATTCACCCCGAAACCCGGCGTGAAATCACCATCGAAAGTCCCGTTCCGTTTTAATGGGTTTTAGGCGCGTTTTTTAGCGGGCGCGCGGCGCTTTTTAGCTGTTTGAACACGCTCGCCCCCTTTTTTGGTTTTGGCGCCTAAGTAGCCCGCGTCGTAAAGGACCGAGCGTTTGGCAAACTTTTGCCCTTTTTTAGCGGCGGGTTCTTGAGTCGCACCGTTCGTGACAATCCCCGCTTTGGCGTGCCCCGCTTTGATATCGCGAATCCAAGCGTCAATCCACTTTTCATCGAGTTCCATCACGGCGCCGCGAGGCAGATCTTTGGGTAAAAAGACGGCACCGAACCGCACGCGGATAAGGCGCGAAACGGTCATACCGGCCGCTTCAAAAAGGCGTCTGACTTCCCGATTTCGACCTTCATCTAAGGTCACTCGATACCATTTGTTGGAACCTTCGCCCGCGGTTTGAACCATGGTTAAAAATCGCGCTTTCATGCCGTCGAGCATCACGCCTTGCGTGAGTTTGGCAAGGGTCTCAGGATCACCCTCTCCCAACACCCGCACGGCATATTCGCGCTCGATCGCGTATTTCGGGTGCATCAAGAGGTTTGCTAATTCCCCGCTATCGGTAAAGAGCAAAAGGCCTTCGGTATTAAAGTCAAGACGCCCGACCGCGATCCACCTCGCGCGATAGATTTTGGGGAGCGACTCAAAAACCGTCCGACGTCCTTCGGGGTCGTCTCGCGAAACAATTTCGCCCGCAGGTTTGTGATAAATCAAAAGCCGAGGTTTTCCTAAAGACGCCGCGACAAGCCTTCCGTCAAAACGAATCGCGTCCGTCGTTTTGGCGCGAG
>DNBE01000053.1 GCA_003543795.1 Sutterella sp. | reverse complement strand
ACGCTTTCCGGCGGTATGGCGCAACGCGTCGCGCTCGCGCGAGCGTTGGTCGTCACACCCGACTTGATGCTCATGGACGAGCCTTTTGCTTCGCTTGACGCGATTACCAAATCGGCCCTACAAGACGATTTTTTAAAAATTAAAAAATCATCGAACCTATCTGCCGTTTTAGTGACGCACGACGTTTTTGAGGCGGTAAAACTCGCCGATCGCGTCTTTGTGATGAGCGAGGGAGCGTTAGATTCGGAGGTGAACCTTCGAGACTTAACCGATATCGAGCGTTTTGAGCGCGCTAAAGCGCTTTTAGTTCGCTTAAAAAACAAAACCCGCGATCACGAGCCCGATCGTCAATAAAATCGCGAAACGCATTTCTAGCGCGACCGTTCCGAATAAAACGCGATTTAAGTCGTTTCCTTTTAGCTTACGAATATCCACACAAAGGGAATAGCTCTTTCCGATTAATAAAAAGACGATTAAAGACGGTAAAAAAATTGCGTCGTAAACGGCAAGCGCCGCGAGAATTACGTAAGGGATGATTTGAAGAGCGGAAAAAAGAATTAAAAAGCGTTCGGCGCCGAGCGTCACGGCAAGCGTTTGACGATGAATTTCCGCGTCGTGGGTGATATCCCGAAAGTTATTCACGCAAAGGACATTTGAGGCGATGCACCCGAGCGCGGTCCCGAGCGCGACGCTTTGCATCGTTACTTCTAAGGCTTGTAAATAGTAAGTGCCGCAGGTTGCGACAAGCCCGAAAAAAATCAAAACCGTCAATTCCCCGAAAGGCGTATACGCGATCGGTTTCGGGCCGCCCATATAAAGATAGGCGGCGGCTATCGATGCTAGGGTTACGATGATAAAAGCAGGGCCGCCTCGATACATCAAAAAAAGCGTATCGAGAATCGCTAAGAAGCTCACGATGACAATCGCGACCTCGACTTCTTTTACGGTTAAAAGGCCGAGAGAAGTCGCTCGGGGGAGTCCTTTCCTGGTCGCGCGATCGGCTCGCCTTTGGGTGTAACCCGCGTCATTTTGCATGTTCGTGATTGCTTGCATCGCGATCGCTAAAAAAGCCGTCGCGATAAAAACCAAGGGATCGATCGTTTTGAGAACGGCAAAGGCAAGACCCGTACCGACGAAAACCGGCGCGAGCGCGATCGCGAAAGTCTTCGGCCTTGCGGCCATCATCCAGGCGGCAAAGCGAGAAGGTTGCGTCATAGCACTACGCGAACGAGCGGATGAGACGTTAAGGCTAAGTAAAGCGCGTCGAGCGCCTCGCGGCTTTGGGCTTTGATGACGACGGAAATCGCACGGTAGTTTCCTTTAGAGCTCAGGCGAACGGATACGTTTTTAATATCCGTTTCGGGAGCTTTTTCAGAGATGATGTCTAAAGCGGCTTTTTCAAACGCGTCGGAATTTTCTCCCATGATTTTGATGGGAAAGTCGCACGGAAATTGCAGCAGTTCTTGCGTCTCGCTCATAGGTCGGTGAAAAATGATTTAACGGATTGCCAAGCGCGATACCAAAAAGTCGTGCTTTGCACGTTATGAAGCGCATACAAAGGCGCGCTTGCTACTTTTTTATCCCGATAGTAAATATATAACGTCCCGACGCGCTCGTCGGCTTGAATCGGAGCGACCAAGGGGTCAAGGCGCTCGATCGTCGCGGAAAACTTCCGGTCGGGGTCGTTCATGGTCGCTTTTTCGGGGACCGTTAAGTACACGTTTTCTTTGAGCCCGACACGCACCGAAGCGTTTGCCGAGAGGCTCACGGCAATTTTTTCGATGACATCTTTAGGCGTATACACCAAAAGGGTCTTAAAGTTCGCGGCGCCCCACGTAATGAGTTCCATCGTGTCGGCCGCGGCGGCTTCGGCGCTAGGCCCGTTTAAGCAAACGGCAATCGTTTCTCGGGAAAACTGCGCGTCTGACTCAACAAAGCTTTGAGAAAAATACCCGACGTTTGAAAAAAGCCGATGAAACGCTTCGGACGTATGCACCCCGCGGATAAACTCGTTTCGCCAAATCAAAGCGTTCGTGTTTTTAAAAGACAGCAGTCCGTTCGTAATCGAGGGCTGCATCCAGACACGCTCTAAAAACGGGAATTGTTTTAACAGAGCGTCGGTTAAAAGATAGGTATCGTAGGCGGTCGTATATTGAGAGTTCGACGTGTGCGCGATTGGCCAAATGTAGTGCGTATTTTTCATGCCGAGTTTAACTGCCGCTTCGTTCATCATTTGAACGAAGGCGTCAATCGAACCCGCGATATGCTGAGCCAAAGCGATAGCGGCGTCATTTGCGCCGATCACGGCAACGGCAGAAAGCAAATCGTGAACGGAATAGGTTTTAGAGTTCTCAACATAAAAGCGAGACGCGTTTAAGGGTGGTAGCGACAACGCCTCGGGGTGGATCGTGACGGCCGAGCGCACTTGAACACGATTTTCAGAAATCGCTTTTTGGACGATATACATCACCATCAAGGCGGTCGTATTCCCGGGATTGACGCGCTTATTTTCGTTTCGAGCCGTCAAGGGCGTATGCGTCAATCGGTCCATCAATAAATAAGACTCGGCATGAAGCACCGGCGCGGCGTTAGCCGAGACGGTTGTCAGGAGACAAAAGATGATGAGGAAAAGACGCTTCATGCTCAAAAAAGACGCTCTAAAACTTCCTAATTTTAGGGCAAAGTGTCTTTTTAAACCACAAAGCGCGTGTGTTTCGAGTTCACTGAAGGTATATTTAAGGGCGTCACTTTTATCTTCGGAAACGGTTATGGCAGTCAGCGGTTTAACGCAAACGCCCAAAGGTTTGCGATTACATTTCGGCATTTTCGGAAAGCGTAACGCGGGAAAATCGTCTTTGATGAACGCGTTAACCGAGCAAGATATTTCGATTGTAAGTCCGGTCGCGGGCACGACGACCGATGCCGTTGAGAAAGCCTACGAGTTGCCGCCGCTCGGCCCCGTCGTCTTTATCGATACGGCAGGTACCGACGATATGGGCGAATTAGGCCTTAAACGCGTCGAGCGTTCGATGACGATTCTCGAATGGGTGGACGCGGCGCTTGTCGTTTTAGGCGAGCCGCGTCTTACAGCCGATGAAGAAGCGCTATTTAATAAAGCGGCTTCTTTCGGGACGCCCGTAATCGCGGTTTGTAATAAAACCGACATCGTCGAGTACCCCGACGCGTTTTTAGCTAACCTTCGGACAAAAGGGCTGACTTGCGTCACTGTTTCAGCTAAAAATGCCACGGGTATTGACGAAGTGAGAGAAGCGCTGATTTCGGTTATTTTCTCGACGATTGAGCCCGACCGAAAACTCTTTGAAGGCGCTTTTAAACCCGGAGATACCGTTTTACTGGTCACCCCGATGGATACGGGCGCACCCAAAGGACGGTTGATTTTGCCGCAGGTTCAGGCGATTCGTGAGATTTTGGATGCCGAAGGTAAAGCGCTTGTTGTCAAAGAAAATCGCGTCAAAGAAGCTATCGAGAATTTAAAGACTCCGCCCGCTCTTGTCGTGACCGACTCGCAAGTCGTCGGCCGTGTTTGTAAAGAAGTCGACGCGGCCATTCCGATGACAACGTTTTCGATTGAACTTGCGTACGCGAAAAGCGATTTAAAGGCGATGGTGCGAGGGCTAGCGGCCGTCGACGCTCTAAAGCCTGGAGACCGCGTCCTTATTGCCGAAACGTGTTCGCATAATCCCCTTGAAGATGATATCGGGCGCGTGAAAATCCCCGCCCTTTTAAAGCGTCGCTACGGCGAAATTCAAACGGATTTCGCGGTCGGTAAAGATTTTCCCGATGACTTAAGCCCCTATCGCGTCATTATTCAATGCGGCGGCTGTATGGTCTCTCGCAAGCACATGCTCGCGAGGCTTCGTTGGGCGACCTCGCAGTCGACTGCGATGACCAATTACGGCGTCATCTTGTCCTTTTTACAAGGCGCCTTACCGAGGGCTCTCGGCGCCCATCCCGAAGCGCTTGCCGTTTGGGAAGAAATTTTTAAACGGTAATGCTCTAAAAGCGCACCGTTTTCTCACGCGTGTCGTGAAACGTCACGTCGGGCCAGTGCTTGCGCGTCGTTTCAAGGTTATAGATTGAAGTCGCGAGATAGACGAGATTACCGTCCGCGTCCGTCGCAAGCCTTGCGGCTTGTTCTTCGCAAAAGCCTTCTTTTGTTTTCGCGTCGGGGAAGGTTAACCATCTTGCCGTCGCGATTCCCGCTTCTTCGTATAGCGCGTCGACTTTATATTCGGTTGCAAGGCGCTGCGCGACGATTTCAAATTGCAAGACACCGACCGCGCCCAAAAAGAGCGTCCCGCGAGCGTCTTCAAAGACCTGAATCGCGCCTTCTTCGCCGAGCTCTTTTAAGCCTTGATGCAACTGTTTCGCTTTAAAGGGATCTTGAGGGCGTGCGCAACGGAAAAGTTCGGGCGCAAAGTACGGAATCCCCGTAAAGGACAGGTGTTCGCCTTCGGTCAACGTATCCCCGATATGCAATTGCCCGTGGTTATAAATCCCGATAATATCCCCCGCGACGGCTTCGGTCATCGCGACGCGTTCGTTTGCCATAAAGGTGAGCGCGTTCGCGATTTTCATCTCGCGACCTTCGCGTAGATGAGCGACTTTCATGCCAGGGGTGTAGCGCCCCGAACAAACGCGGAAAAAAGCGATACGGTCGCGATGCCGGGGGTCCATATTGGCTTGAATCTTAAAAACGAATCCGGAAAAAGGCGCTTCGGTCGGTTCGACCGTCCGTTCGACAGCCTGACGCGCTAGGGGCGAAGGCGCCCAGGTCACAAGCGCCTCGAGAACGTCTTTGACGCCGAAGTTATTGACCCCGCTACCGAAAAAGACCGGACTCTGGCGGCCGGCTAAAAACGCTTCGACATCAAACGGGTTCGTGACGCCGCGCACGAGTTCGATATTTTCCCGAACGTAGGGCATTTCCATCGGAAAGAGGGCGTCTAGTTTCGAGTTATCGATTCCTGTAATGATTTCTTCGTTAACGGGCAGACGGTCTTCGCCCGGCATAAAGCGAACGAGACGGTCTTTAAGAAGCGAGAAAACACCACGAAAGGTTTTGCCCATGCCGATTGGCCACGTAATCGGTACGCACTCAAGGTGCAGAATCGACTCGATTTCGCCGATCAGCTCAAGCGGTTCTTTGACCTCGCGGTCCATCTTGTTAATAAAGGTGATAATCGGCGTCTGACGCATGCGACAGACTTCAAGAAGCTTGATGGTTTGAGCTTCGACACCTTTAGCGGCGTCAATCACCATCACCGCGGCGTCGACCGCGGTTAACACCCGATACGTGTCTTCGGAAAAATCTTCATGCCCCGGGGTGTCAAGTAAGTTAATGACGCAGTCTTCGTAGGTAAATTGCATCACCGAACTTGTGACCGAAATGCCGCGTTGACGTTCGACTTCCATCCAGTCGCTTGTCGCGTGACGGGCGGCTTTGCGGCTTTTTACCGCGCCCGCTAATTGAATCGCTCCGCCGAATAAAAGGAGCTTTTCCGTTAAGGTCGTTTTACCCGCGTCGGGGTGAGCGATGATCGCGAACGTCCGTCGGCGAGAAACGTTATTCTGAAGAGCAATATCTGGCATGGAATTGAATCGTACAAAAGAAGGAGCGAATTCTAAAGGAAGTCTGACCTAATTCGAAAGCGCTCGGCGTAAAGCGTCGACGATATCGGCGTCTTTTTGTCGATAAGCGTCCTTTTTTAAGGCGGTAAAAACGTCATCGGCCCAAGCATCAGGCGCGTCGTCCGCGTACGTAAAACGCACGAAAACGGTACCGGTTTTGGCGCTCGAGAAGGTAATGGTTAAAAGACTTTCGGGCCAATCGTCGGTAGCGTCGACCGCGATTTCGACGCGATCCTCAAAGACGGTGACGCGGTCGGTAACGGTAAGTTTTTCAAATTGAAGGATTCGCAAAAATCTCGAGGCATCAATCGGCGTTATCTTTGCGTCGGTTAAACCCAAAAGATGTTCGCCAGGACGCGCGAGTACTCGAAAAAGCGCCTTCGCGTAAGTCGAAAGTTTTTGGGAAGTAGGCGGCTCTGTTTCCTCGGTAAAAAGGCGCACCGTATGCGAAAAACGATCAATCACCTTTCGTGCCTATGAGGATTTAAACGCTTTTCAAGCCAAAGGCTGTAGCGCGACATCGATAAGCTCGCGACGAAATAAATCGCGGCTACGAAAAAGTACCCTTCGATGAAGTATGAGCGCCACAACGGGTCGCCTAAGGCCAAGCGTAACGCGCCCGTTAAGTCGTACATGGAAACGACGGTCACAAGAGACGTATCCATGAAAGTCGATAAAAGCGAATTGACGAATGCCGGAATGATGCAAAGAAGCGCCTGAGGGAGAACGACCAAGCGATTGGTTTGCCAATAACTCATCCCGAGAGATAAAGCCGCTTCCGTCTGACCGCTAGGAATCGTTTGTAAGCCGCCGCGAACGGTTTCGGCCATATAGGCTGCCTGAAATAGCACGATGCCGAGCACGACGCGCCAGAAAGCCGACATCGAAAAGCCTTGGGGCAAAATCATCGGGAAAATGTAAGTCGCGACGAAAAGGACCGTAATGAGAGGCACGCCGCGCACGAGTTCGATATAGCCAGAACTCAATAGGCGAATTAGCGGCATCTCCGAACGGCGCCCGAAAGCAAGCAAAATGCCGATAGGGGTCGACGCGCTCATCCCAAAAACGGTTAAGACGACGGTTAAAGGTAAGCCGCCCCAAAGGTCGGTATCGATCGGCTTTAATCCGAAGATGCCGCCGTACATCAAGATAAAGAAGCATGCAAGAGATAAGACCCAGCCCGCGATGAGATAAAGCGAACGGCGCCAGAAAAGAGGCACGGCCGAAACGATCGTCATGGTACAAACGACAACGGTCGCGATCGCGGCGCGCCACTGCTCTTCATAAGGGAAGCGCCCGAAGACGATGACGCGCCACTTTTCTTCGACAAAACCCCAGCACGCGCCGCTTCCCGCCCGGCAGACGGCAAGATTGTTTTCGAAAGTCGCGTCCCAAAGACCCCAGGCGGCAAAACGGTATAAAACATAAAGAATCACGCCGAAAATCAAGACGCTGATAAGCGACTGTCCCGGGGTTTGCCTAAAGGTGGACGAAAGGGTCGTCACCAAGCTTTGTCTTGCGAACATCACTTAAATCCCTTTTGCCAAGAGGCGTTGACGCGACGATTGATTCTGCCCATCACGAAAGCGATGACGAGATTCAATAGCAAGTACACGCACATAATGATGACAATCGCTTCGAGCGCTTGTCCCATGATGACGATCGACGTGTTGCCGATGTTGACGATATCGGGATAACCGATGATGACCGCTAATGACGAGTTCTTCGTCAGGTTCATGAATTGGCTTGCCAAAGGCGGAATCACGAGTCGTAATGACTGCGGCAAAATGATGTTCGTTAAAACCTGACCGTCGGTGAGCCCCAAAGCCTGGCCCGCCATCCATTGACGGCGGCCGACCGTCAAAACACCCGCGCGAACGATTTCGGCAATCGAAGCCGACGTAAAGAGAGTCAAACCGACCCAAAGCGCGAGAAATTCAGGCGTCATCGCGATGCCGCCTTCGACGGCAAAGCCTTCAAGTGTCGGCTTACTCCAACCGAAGCAGCCGAAGGCGACCCAAAAGAAAAAGAATAAAACGAAAAAGAGCGCGATCGCGCGCAAAAACGCGACTTCGCGCGTTAAGCGCTTTAAATCGCGGCGAAAAACGAGCCAGGCGGCGAGTGTCGAAAGGACAATCGAGGCGACGGTGACGAAAAGAAGGTTTTCCGGACAGGCAACGAAAAGCCCCGCTTTAGAAAGCATTAACCAAGAACCCAAACGAATCGGCTCGAAGATATCGGGCAGAAATTCCGTAATGACGAGATAAACCGCGAAAAGCTGGATTAAAAGCGGAATATTGCGATAAATCTCGACATGCGCCGCGCCCAAAAAGCGCATGAGCTTGACTTTCGATAAACGC
>DNBE01000022.1 GCA_003543795.1 Sutterella sp. | reverse complement strand
CTTGACGGAAGCGGGAGCGAAAAATCCGGTAATTTCAATGACGGTTCCGAGTTCTAGGGCATCGATTGCAATCGCAACTTCACCCAAAGCTTTAAACGGCGTATCGAAAACGATTTTTCTTTCTTTACCTGCCTCCATGATGGTATCGGCGTAATGCAAGGTTCCTTCAAAAACGGCGACCCCGCTCGGAGAGTAACGCATCGGATGCTTTTCTGTGAGGCATCCGGTCAAACGTACTCGATTCACGTCCGATCCGGTCCTAAGCTCAAAAAATTAAGCTTCCGCCTCGGGAGCGGGTTCCTCGGCGGGCGCTTCTTCTTCAGGAGCGTCGACAGGAGCTTCAAGCTTTTCTTCGGCACGAGCCTCGGCAGAAGCCTTGCGGGCTTCTTCCTTCTCGACGATACGCATCATCGGGGAAGGCGTCGTTTCGGCCTTCTTCATCTTGACGGTGAGATGACGCAAAACGGCATCGTTGAAACGGAAGCCGTTTTCGATTTCGGCAAGCGTTTCGTTCGTGCATTCAATGTTCATTAAAACATAGTGAGCCTTGACCAATTTTTGAATCGGATAGGCTAAAGGACGGCGACCCCAATCTTCGACACGGTGAATTTCGCCGCCTTTATCGGTGACGAGATTCTTCAACCGTTCAATCATCGCGGGCACTTGCTCGCTTTGATCGGGATGCACAATGAAAAGAATTTCATAATGACGCATCGGTTAATTCTCCTTACGGAATAAAGCCACCCGAAAGCGTCTCTTTCGGTGTGGCAAGGATAGAAAGGTGTTTATTTTATTGAAAATCAGTCGCTAAAGCAAGTACTTAAGGGACTATTTTCCTTCGGTTTTTAAAAGCGTCTGACGACAAAATGAGGAAACAGATTTTTGAGTTGAGCTTCGACTTCGGCGCCCGGGAATTCGTATCCGATATTCTCAAAAGGAAGATCGAGTTCTGGAGGCTTACGATAAATTTGTAAAGCGTAGTCGGTCACGCCCCTCCCCGCTAAATCTTTCGCGAGATTAAGAAGCGCTTCCGTATCTAAATACGCAGGGTGCGCGGTCGTCCGACACTCAAAAGGAATCCCTTGCGCAAGAATGGCGCCTAAAGCTTCTTCGACTTTTTGTCTGGGTTGGGCGCGCTCGGGAACACACGCGACGCGCGCGTAGTGGGGCGCGTCTGTCAAAGGCGCCTTTATGTCAAGCCCCACCCAGGCAAGTTCGGGCAAAATCGTTTTTAAATGCTCGGGGTAGCAGCCTGAGGTATGAAGGCCCACCTCAAAGCCTAAAGCTTTAACGATTTGGATTGCGTCGGGTAAAGCCGGGTCGATTGTAGGCTCCCCGCCGCTAAACACCACGGCATCTAATAGCGACTTGCGTTTCGCGAGAAGCTCGAGCACGATATCAAAGGACGCGTGACGAATCGCGGGATTGAATTCGCGCGACTGCATGTGCGGGTTGTGGCAATAGAGGCAATGCCAGGGACACCCTTGCACGAAAACGACGCAAGAGAGTTTCCCTGGAAAGTCTAAAGACGTAAAAGGCGTAATGCCCGCAACCTTTAAGTCTTGCGCTGACACACTCGAACTCCTTTTTAAAAAAAGGGACCGGTTTCCCGGCCCCTTTCGTGGTTTTCAGAGACCGCCTGAGGTTACGCGGCAGGTTCTGCCGGGCAATCGGCCGTCTGGCACTTGCTAGCCAAAGCAAGCTTCTGGCTAATCAATTCAGCGTCACAAATCGGGCAGAAATCATGGCGCCCGGAAATGTAGCCGTGCTTCGGACAGATACTAAAGGTCGGCGTAATCGTAATATAGGGAAGTCTGAAGTTCGTTAACGCGCGGCGAACGATTTGTTTACAGGCGTTTGACGAACTCACGGCGTCTTCCATATAAAGGTGCAGGACGGTGCCGCCCGTGTACTTCTTTTGCAAGTCTTCTTGCATCGCGAGCGCCTCAAAGGGATCGTCCGTGTAACTGACGGGCAATTGAGACGAGTTCGTGTAGTAGGGATTTGTGGGCGTACCCGCTTGGAGAATATCGGGGAAGCGCTTCTTGTCTTCTTTGGCAAAGCGATACGTCGTCCCTTCGGCAGGCGTTGCCTCAAGGTTATACATATGCCCCGTTTCTTCCTGGAATTGCACCATCTTCGCGCGCACGTGATCGAGGATTCTCACGGCAAAGGCGTGACCCCAGTCATCGGTGATGTCATGCTCGTCGTTCGTAAAGTTACGAATCGATTCGTTCATGCCGTTGACACCGATCGTCGAGAAGTGATTTCTGAGCGTACCGAGATAGCGCTTGGTGTAAGGGAAAAGACCCTGATCGATATGGCGCTGAATCGTCTTACGCTTGATTTCAAGACTCGTGCGAGCAAGTTCCATCAATTCGTCTAAACGCGCGATGTATGCTTCTTCGTTCCCCTTAAAGACGTAGCCTAAGCGAGCGAGGTTAATCGTCACGACGCCCAAAGACCCGGTTTGTTCGGCAGAACCGAATAAGCCGTTACCGCGCTTTAAGAGTTCGCGAAGATCGAGCTGCAAGCGGCAGCACATCGAGCGAATCATGTTGGGCTTTAATTCGGAATTGATGAAGTTTTGGAAATACGGCAGACCGTATTTGGCCGTCATCTCGAAAAGTCGATCAGCGTTTTCCGACTCCCAATCGAAATCGGGCGTGATGTTATAAGTCGGAATCGGGAACGTGAACACGCGCCCCTTGTTATCCCCCGCGGTCATCACTTCGATGTAGGCGCGGTTAATCATATCCATTTCTTTCTTGCAATCGCCGTACGTAAAGGGCATTTCTTCGCCCGCGATGACCGGGTGCTGCGGCTTTAAGTCTTCGGGGCACGTCCAATCGAACGTCAAGTTCGTAAAGGGCGTTTGCGTACCCCAGCGAGAGGGAACGTTAAGGTTATAAATGAGTTCCTGGATATGTTGCTTGACTTCTGCATAAGGGAGATTGTCCTTTTTGATGAAAGGAGCCAAGTACGTATCAAAGGACGAAAACGCCTGAGCGCCCGCCCATTCGTTTTGCATCGTGCCTAAGAAGTTAACAATCTGACCCGTAGCTGAAGACAGGTGCTTGGGAGGCGCTGCTTCAACCTTACCCGGAACGCCGTTTAAGCCTTCGGTTAAAAGCGTTCTTAACGACCACCCGGCGCAATAGCCAGAAAGCATATCCAAATCATGAATATGGACGTCAGCTTCGCGGTGCGCGCGACCGACTTCTGGCGGATAGATGTAATTGAGCCAATAGTTCGCGACAACTTTACCCGAAACGTTTAAGATCAAGCCGCCCAAGGAATAGCCTTGGTTGGCGTTGGCGTTGACACGCCAGTCGAGGCGCTCCAAGTACTCGTTAATCGATTCTTCGACATTAACCCAGCTTTTTCTAGCGTCACGAGTTTTACGGCGCTGTTCGCGATAAACGATGTAAGCGCGAAGAGTCTTAAAGCAACCGACTCTAAAAAGAGCGGTTTCGACGGCGTCTTGCACCTGTTCGATGTGCGGCGTCGTCGTTTCAAGAGCGCGCAATTGCGGTAAAACGTTTTCTTCTGTGATGCGGCGAGCGGTCGCTTCGGAAAATTCGCCCGTGGCCTTCCCGGCCTTGGCGATAGCGGCGACAATCTTATTTTCGTCGAAATCCTTAATCGAACCGTCACGCTTGATGATGTGAGTCAAAGCTTCGGACATGAATTAAACCTCTTGGTTGGGAGGGTGTTTTTAGATAAATATTTTGATTTTTTAACTGTCGAAATTTAACAAAATTTCCGCAATCAGATGTGGTCAATTTACTTTCGACCCCAACATATGCACCTTTCTTTTTAACCTCAACTTCTAGAACTACTTGAATTTTCCGAAAGTTAGAAGACGATATTAGTAATTACCCTTATACCTAAATATTGTGGTTTTTAAATTTTGAGTAACCACATAAAGCGGTTATGATGAAAAATCATAGGGTTTTTACCTTTTCTTTTAAAGTAACGCTTTAACTTGATCAAAAGGCATCAAAGGTGGTTGGATAGCAAAAGAAAGTCGAAGGCTTTAAAATTCGCGCCACCTTTGAATTGAAATTTGCATCATGATCGATACCACAGAGAGCCGCATTGCCGAACTTAATGCGCTCAAGATTTTGCCTGAAGTTCTCACACACCATTTACCCCTGCGCCCTACTCATCGCGCGCTTACTGAATTTAATCCGAAGTCGGGTCAATGGGAAACGATTACCTATGCCGAGCTCAATGAAAAAGTTGACGCTTGGGCGCACGCCTTAAACGCCTTAGGCCTTAAAAAAGGCGACAAAGTCGCCATGCTCCTACCTAACGGCATCACGGCTATCGCATTTGACTTGGGCGCTTTAACGTTGGGCCTAGTTCCCGTTCCCCTCCACGCGGTCGATACCCCGGGGTCATCCGCCTTTATTTTGAACGACTCGGAAGCGAAATTTTTAGTCACGAACCGGTCTCTAAAATTTAAACAGATTCGTGAAGCCGACACCCTCACCTATTTAAAGGACGTTGTCATCACGGACGATGAATTAAACGGCGAGGATACGGCTTCGGCTATTCGCGTACACGCGATGACATCGTGGCTTTCTGCCGCGAAAGAGACCGACCTGACGGTTCCCGAAGTCGCGCCCGAAGATTTAGCCGCCCTCGTTTATACGTCCGGCACCACGGGGCGCCCGAAAGGCGTCATGCTCACCCACGAAAACGTCTTAAGTAATTGCAAGGGCGTAATCGGTAACATCTATCCGAAGCCTGACGACGTCTGGTTTTCGTTTTTACCCTTATCGCATACCTTCGAGCGTACGACGACCTACTATCTCGCTTTAGCCTTCGGTAACGAAATCTATTTCAACCGCAATATCCTCAAGATTGTTGAAGATTTGCAATACGTCAAACCCGACGTCGTCATGTCGGTGCCGCGCATCTACGAACGTATCTACGCCAAAATCGAGGAAAATTTACGACGCAGAGGTTTTATTTCCCGCTTTATTTTCAATTGGGCGGTCGATGTCGGCTATCGTCGTTTTGCCAAAGAAAACCATCTCCCCGTCGAAAAACCGTTTTTCTCGGTTTTAGATTCCTTTGTGGCTTCAATGCTCGACAAAATCGTCGCCCTTCCGATTCGTAAAATCTTGGGCAACCCCCGTCCCCACGCCTTTATTTCCGGGGGCGCGGCTATCGCCCCGCACGTCATTCGGACGTTTTTAGGTCTCGGCGTACCGATCTACCAAGGGTACGGCATGACCGAAACAAGCCCGATTATTTCGGTTAACGGCTTTTTCGATAACAACCCCAATACGGTCGGTAAACCCTTACCCAATATCGAAGTGAAGTTAGGCGAAAATGACGAAATCCTCGTCAAAGGTCCGAGTGTCATGCGTGGCTACTTTAAGCGCGAACAGGCAACGGCCGACATCTTTACTCCTGACGGGTGGCTTAAAACAGGCGACCAAGGTGAAATTTTGGCAAGCGGCCACCTTCGCATCAAAGGCCGCATTAAAGAAATTATCGTCACGAGTTCGGGTGAAAAGATTCCCCCCGTCGACCTCGAACAGGCAATCGAATCCGATCCCCTTTTCGCGCAAACGATGGTGATCGGCGAAGGTCGTCCCTTTATCTCGATGGTCGCGGTCTTAAATCCCGAAGTCTTTAAAAAGTTCGCCAAAGACGCGGGTTTTGATTTGGACGACGAGAATATTCTTGAGTCCCGCCAAGTGCGCACCGCGCTCATTAAACGCGTCAAAGCCATCGCTAAGGGCTTTCCGCAATACGGCGTCCCGCGCAAGATTGTCGCGACCTTCGAGCCCTGGAGTATCGAAAACGGGCTTTTAACCCCGACGCTTAAAATCAAACGGCGCCTTATTTTGAAGAAATTCGAAAACGAAATCGAAGCGCTCTACGAAGAAAATTAAGCTTTTCAGGCATACAAAAATCCGGCTCTTATCGAGTCGGATTTTTTGTTCCTGAGGGCTTTAAATGGCGTTTAACGTCTCAAGGCCTCGAATGCCTTCGTGGTCGATTGCGATACGGGTGACTTCGTCTCGGGTCGAGACTTTTTTATGCTTATCGTTAAAGACCGTTACCGAACGGATGAGATAGATGTGGTAATACTTTTCGGCAAAGGCGGGAGGATCGACCGCGTTCTCGGAGACAGGCAATTGATCTCGATTGGCGTCGATAAAGTCAAATAGGGGCGCGACGTTAAACCATGTCGAATCCAAAATCGCGTAACGCGCGTCAGCAAATAGTTGCGGGTCGGTATGAATGAACATCTCTTTTTTATATAAAAGAATGTTTTCAAATCGCCAGTTGTAAATCCCTTTTACCGATTGGGCGTTCGCACGCAAATTGCGAATGGATTCGGGCAAGTTTCGCACGTCGAAAAACGAAAAGGATTCGCGACACTTACCGACGCGATGAATGTCGTTTCTAAAGATTTCAAGTCTTCGATCGGGAATCCATTTCTTAAATTTTTCGGACAACTGCACCTGAAGAAGCGCTTTAATGCGGTCTTTAAAAATATAGGCAATCACAAGCGCGATAAATAAGTTGTAGCTTAGTGACCCGTATTGGCCTTGCCAGACGAAAGCGACGATTGTCGCAAACACCATCGAGAGCGCCGCGGCTAAGCCGTAGAGCGAATGCACGAGAAAGGTCGGACCCGTATGCGCGCGGATATTTAAAAAGAGATAGCTTTCGATATATTTTGATAAAAGCCGGAATCGATAGAGGTCTTTCGCGGCATGGTCCTCCCCTTGCGCGCAGCTTTCGGGGTGATAGGTTTTGCGATACGTGTTTTCTTCGTTCCAAAAGGCAATGAGCGAATCGCGACGATTACCCGGTTTAAGTCTCGCGATAATCTTTTGAATTTCGCTTAGCGTGACTTCACTCATGTACTCGTCACAAAATTTCGAGCAGTTGTTCGCAAATTTCGTATCGAGTTCATCCATGACGTCTTTTTTCGAGCGAAAAACGTCAAGCGCTTTTTTCGTGACTGTCGTGAAATCGCGTAAAGAATCGCTTCCAGCGTCATCGATTTGAAGTAAGCCCTTCACATACTCGCGAATGGCTCGCGCGTAGGTCGCGGCGTAAGAGCGCAGATGTTGCTTATATTGATGCTCGGCTTCAACCGACTTCGAAAACCTGAAAGTATCGAGCGTCGTTAAAAAGGAACGCACGGCGTTCGAGTCTGCCGCAAGCGTATCGAGCGTGACACTAGGCGCCCGCAAGCGTAGATAGTTTTTAAATAAGTGTAAGCAATCCGAAGGCTT
>DNBE01000021.1 GCA_003543795.1 Sutterella sp. | reverse complement strand
CCGCAAAAAGGACGCTATCGTCAGTTTCACCAATTGGGTGTCGAAGCCTTCGGCGCGAAAGGCCCCGCAATCGACGTCGAACAGATTTTGATGGTCAGACGCATTTTTGACGCGTTGGGTATTTTGCCCTTAAAGCTTGAAATCAATACGCTAGGCAACGCTCAAGAACGCGGTTTACACCGCGAAGCGCTCATCGCGCACTTTGAAGCGCATCGTGACGCCTTGGACGCAGACGCGCAAAGGCGGCTTTATACGAATCCGTTACGGATACTAGACACCAAAAACCCCGATATGCGTGATGTCGTTGAGTCCGCTCCCAAACTGCTTGACTATTTGGGGGATGAGTCGCGCGCCTTTTTCGAGGAACTCACGCGCTACTTGAAAGCTGCCGACGTGGAATTTGAAGTGAATCCGAGACTCGTTCGCGGGCTCGATTACTATAACCACACGGTCTACGAATGGATTACCGATAAGCTTGGCGCGCAAGCGACGGTTTGCGGGGGTGGGCGTTACGACCCGTTAGTCGAGATGTTGGGCGGAAAACCGACGCCGGGCGTCGGCTTCGCGATCGGCGTCGAGCGCGTTCTCGAAGTGATGCGCGCGACGGGTTTTGTCGACACCGAACCCGAAACCGATTTATACGTTTTACACATGGGCGCGCCGACCTTATCTTGGGCGCTCGTTGTGGCGGAGAGCTTACGAGATATGGGTTATCGCGTGATGCTTCACCCCGTTGACGCGAGCTTTAAGAGCCAAATGCGTCGCGCGGACGCCTCGAAGGCGCGTTTCGCGATAATATGCGGGGAAAGCGAAACCGAAAACGCGCAAGTCACGATTAAGCGCTTATTCGGGGAGGCGGGTGACCGCTTTATGGAACAAGAAACCGTGCCCTTTACGGAGGCACTCGACTTTTTTCTAAAGCAATGATGAGGATTTCCTAACATGGCTTACGATTTAGAAGAACAAGAATCCTTAGAAGAGTTAAAAGCTTGGTGGGGTAAATGGGGCACGCCGATTATGGCGGCGGTGACGGTCGTCTGTTTGGGCTTTGCGGGCTTAAACGGCTATCGGTGGTATGAGGCGCGCGAAGCGCAAAACGCGAGCGTTGCCTACCAGTCGCTACAAAACGCGTTGGGAACGGGGGCGCCTGCCGAACAAGTCGGGCAGATCGCTAACCAACTGCGTAAAGATTACGCCTCAACCGTGTTCGCGTCGCTAGCTGCCCTTCGTATGGCGAAATTTCACGCGGAAACGGGCGCAATCGATGACGCGATTGCCGATTTAAATTGGGTCATCGAGTCGGGCAAAAGAACCGAATTCGAAAACCTCGCAAGACTCCGTTTAGCGGGCCTTTATTTAGATAAAAAAGAAGCTTCTAAAGCCAAAGCGGTTTTAACGGCGGGGAAACCCACGTCGGCTGACGTTCCGCTATTTGAAGATAAGTTGGGGGACGCCGAATACGCGTTAGGAAACGCCTCGGAAGCGAAAACCCATTGGGAAAAAGCGCGTAAGGAAGGTAATGAATCCGGGATTCGCGCTTATGTCGAATTAAAACTTCAGGCGCTTGCCGACAAGCAATAAGGAGAAATGTTGTTATGAATATCCGAAATTTAGCTCCACTTTGCGCCACTTTTGCGCTTGTCGCTTGCTCGTCGCCCTTAAAGCATGAACCTGCCGAATTAAAGTCCATCGAAAATCCGATTGATGTGAACGAAGTCTGGTCGACTTCTGTCGGTAGTTCCAAGCTCGAATTTTTAATGCCCGCCGTTGTGGGTGACGCGGTTTACGCTGCCGGGTCGAATTCCGTTTATAAATTGAACGCCGAAAACGGCGATACCGTTTGGGATTTCGATGCCGACGATAAGATCGCGGCGGGTGTCGGTAGCGACGGTACCGCCGTCGCTTTCGGGACGGTTAAGGGTGAACTCGTAGTCGTCGGCGCCGATAACGGCCAAAAGCTTTGGTCGCAATTTCTGACGGCCGAAATGAATGCCGTGCCGCTTGTGGGCCACGGAATGGTGATCGTTCGTACGGCCGATACGCGCGTGACCGCCTTTGACGCGATGACGGGTACGCAACTTTGGCGCTATCAGGCCCAAGTCCCGACGTTGACCTTAAAGAGCGCGTCACAAATGCGGTTTTTCCAAAACGTGATTGTCGTGGGCGAAAATTCTGGCCATCTTTTAGCCTTAACCTACCAAGGACAACCCGTGTGGCGCTTCTTAGTTTCCGAAGCTAAAGGCACGACCGAAGTCGAACGTTTGGTTGACGTCCTCGGCGCTCCGATGGTCGAAGGTGACCTTCTGTGTACGAGCGTCTACCAAGGGCGACTTGTTTGTATTAACGCGTCTGACGGGCGCTTCCGCTTTACGGCTGACGTGAAAGCTTTGACGCCCCCTGTCATCGGCGAAAAAGCGGTCTTTGTCGGGAACGCCGATAGTGAAATCTACGCTTTCGAGCGCGTTCACGGCCAACCCTTATGGAAGAGTGATGATCTCAAATACCGCGGTGTTCGCGCCATGGTGTATTTCGCGGGTGTGTTAGCGGTCACCGACTCCGAAGGCTATATCCATATCGTCAACCCCGATAACGGGCAAATTATCGGGCGCACCGATTTGTCTGGCGCGATTGTTTCCGTGCCCCAACCTTACGGATACGGCGCGATCTTCCAGTCTAACGGCGGCGAAGTCGCTTACTTGAAGGTCTTTTAAATGCTGCCTGTTATCGCGCTTGTCGGGCGCCCGAACGTCGGCAAGTCGACCTTATTTAATCGCTTGACTCGGTCTCGCGACGCGATCGTCGCGGATTTCCCCGGGTTGACGCGAGATCGCCAATACGGCACGGGCCGTATCGGACGCATGCCCTATATCGCGATCGATACGGGCGGATTCGAGCCTGTTCGTAGCGAAGGGATTTTCCGCGAAATGGCAACCCAAGCCGAACTCGCGATTGAAGAAAGCGATGTCGTCATTTTTGTGGTGGACGCAAGAAGCGGACTTCACCCCCAAGATAATCGCATCGCGGACGCCTTACGCAAAACGGGTCGGCGCGTACTTTTAGCGGTCAATAAGTCTGAAGGTCTTGATATCAGCCACGCGAGCGAATTTTTTGAGCTCGCGATGGGTGAGCCCTTCATGATTTCGGCAGCCCACGGGCAAGGTGTTTCTTCTTTAATCGAAGCGGCACTCGAAGGCTTTGAGGAAGAAGTAGACGACAAGGACACGTCTGAGGATGTTCCCGTCGTCAAAGTCTGCGTCGCGGGTCGCCCCAACGCCGGGAAAAGTACGCTTATTAACGCGATTGTGGGGGAAGAGCGCCTCATTGCCTACGATATGCCTGGCACCACCCGAGACGCGATTGCCGTCCCCTTTGACTATGACGGCAGACCTTATACGCTGATTGACACCGCGGGCTTAAGAAAAAAAGGACGCGTCTTTGAGGCAGTCGAAAAGTTTTCGGTTGTAAAAACCCTTCAAGCAATTGCCGACGCTAACGTCGTTGTCCTCGTGATCGACGCAACCGAAGGCGTGACCGACCACGACGCTCATATCGCGAATTTTGTGTTGGACGAAGGACGCTCATTAGTTGTCGCCATCAATAAGTGGGACGCGCTTGACTCTTACGCTCGCCAACGAATCGACGAAGAAATCGACCGACGCCTTTACTTTTTAAATTGGGCAAAAAAGATTCGAATCAGCGCTTTGAAGCGTAACGGCTTATCGCACTTGATGCGAGCTGTGACCGACGCGCACGCCGCGGCCTTCACCAAACTCTCGACGCCCAAACTCACGCGCGCTTTACTTGAGGCCGTTTCGCGCCAGGCGCCTCCGATCGCTTCGGGCTTTCGTCCGAAGTTGCGCTACGCGCACC